>NZ_JBDJMM010000028.1:0-88322 GCF_039673865.1 Pseudomonas sp. TWI628
TGAGCGACGGCACCGCACCGGACGCGAATGCGCTGACCCAGCAAGGCACCTTCAAGGTTACGGCGGCGGATGGCCTGCAAACCCTGACCGTGGGCGGCATCGCCGTGGTCAGTGGCGGCGTGGCCGCGGGCTTCCCGCAATCGGTGATCACCCCGCAAGGCAATACCCTGACCATCACCGGCTACAACCCGAGCACCGGGGTGGTGAGCTACAGCTATACCCTGGCCGACAACGGCAGCCATCCCGACGGTGCCGGCACCAACAGCATCAGCGAACACTTCGACGTGGTCGCCAAGGATGTCGATGGCAGCACCGCCAGCGGCAGCCTGGATGTGAACATCGTCGATGATGTGCCGCAGGCGAGTGCCGATACCACCAGCGTGGTGGAAGGCGGGACAGCAACGGGCAACGTCCTGTGGAACGACAAGCTGGGGGCGGACCAGGCGGGCACCAGCAATGTCGTGGTCGGTGCGCGCGCCGGCTCCGATACCTCGACATCGGCCATTGGCAATCTCAACACCGCGATCGTTGGCCAGTACGGCACCTTGACCATTGATGCGGCGGGTAATGCGGTTTATCACGCCAACCCGAATGCGGTGCTGCCGCAAGGCGCCAGCGATGTTTTCGTCTACACCATTCGCGACACTGACGGTGACGAAAGCACCACGACCATCACGATCAATGTGCAGGACTGCTCGCTCGTTGCCGGGCCCGTTGGCGGGGTGACGGTCCACGAGAGTGCCCTGGATACTCATCAGGACGGCAACGACCTGGCCGCCGGCAGTGTCACCGGCAGCGACCCGGACTCGACTCGTGAAACCGCGTCCGGCAGCTTGGCAGGTTCTGCCAGCGGCGGTGTCGGTGCGTTGACCTACAGCCTGGTGGGCGATGCCACCGGCCAGTACGGTCAGCTTCACCTGAACGCTGACGGCAGCTACACCTACACCCTGACCTCACCGGCCAACTCGCCGACTCACGCCAATGACGGCCCCAACAGCGTCACCGAGACCTTCACCTACCAGGTGAAAGACTCGGTCGGCAATTCGACCACCAGCACCCTCGTCATCACCATCGTCGACGACGTGCCGCAAGCCCACAGCGATTACACCAGTGTGTACAAGGGCGACGTAGTGCGCGGCAATGTGATGTACAACGATGTGGTCGGTGCCGATGTGCGCACTGATGGCAACTATGTGGTCGGCGTGCGCGCTGGCAGCGACACATCCACCTCGGCCATCGGCCAGCTGAACACCCAGGTAAATGGCCAGTACGGCTACCTGACCATCGATGAAAAAGGCAATGCGGTCTACCATTCCAACCCGGATGTGGTGTCGCCGCGGGATGCCGTCGACACCTTCGTCTACACCATTCGCGATGCCGACGGTGACGAAAGCACCACCACGATCACCATCAACGTGCACAACTCGCTGATGGCGTGTGCGGACCGCGATGTCACGGTGTACGAAAACGCCCTGGACCTGCACAAGGATGGCAACGACCTCGCCGCGGGAAGTGTCACCGGCAGCGACCCGAGCTCGATCCGCGAAACGGCCACCGGCACTCTGGTCGGCTCTGCCAGCGGTGGTGTCGGTGCGTTGACCTACAGCATGGTCAGCGATGCCGCAGGCCAGTACGGCCAGCTTCACCTGAACGCTGACGGCAGCTACACCTACACCCTGACCTCACCAGCCAACTCGCCGACCCACGCCAATGACGGCCCCAACAGCGTCACCGAGACCTTCACCTACCAGGTGAAAGACTCGGTCGGCAATTCGACCACCAGCACCATCGTCATCACCATCGTCGACGATGTGCCGCAAGCCCACAGCGATTACACCAGTGTGTACAAGGGCGACGAGGTGCGCGGCAATGTGATGTACAACGATGTGGTCGGGGCCGATGTGCGTGGCGACGGCAACTACGTGGTTGGCGTGCGCGCCGGTAGCGACACCAGCACCTCGGCCATCGGCCAGCTGAACACCCAGGTGAATGGCCAGTACGGCTACCTGACCATCGACGAGAAGGGTAACGCGGTCTACCACTCCAACCCGGACGTGGTGTCGCCGCGGGATGCCGTCGACACCTTCGTCTACACCATTCGCGATGCCGACGGTGACGAAAGCACCACCACGATCACCATCAACGTGCATGACCCACGCATCGAAGTGTGCATGGACGGCGGCGTCACGGTGTTCGAAAAAGCGCTGGACTTGAGCAAGGACGGCAGCGACCTCGCCGCAGGTACCGTTACCGGCAGCAACCCGACATCGCCCCTTGAAACAGCATCGGGCAGCTTGGTCGGCTTGGCCAGTGGTGGCATAGGCGCCTTGTCCTACAGCCTGGTGGGTAATGCGGTCGGCCAGTACGGCCAGATACAGCTCAATGCCGACGGTAGCTACACCTATACCCTGACGTCCCCAGCCAACTCACCAACGCATGCCAACGACGGCGCCAACACCGTGACGGAGTCTTTCACCTATCAGGTTCAGGACGCGTATGGCCATTCAGCCACCAGCACCATCGTCATTTCGATTGTCGACGACGTGCCCGAAGCCCATTGCGACTTTGTCAGCGTGTACAAGGGCGACGAGGTGCGCGGCAATGTGATGTACAACGACGTGGTCGGTGCCGACGTGCGCAGCGATGGCAACCATGTGGTCGGCGTACGTGCCGGTAACGACACCAGCAGCTCGGCCATTGGCCAGTTGAACAGCCAGGTGCTTGGCCAGTACGGCTACCTGACCATCGACGAGAAGGGTAATGCGGTTTACCACTCGAACCCGGACGTGGTCTCGCCGCGGGATGCGGTCGACACCTTTGTCTACACCATCCGCGATGCTGACGGTGACGAAAGCACCACGACCCTGACCATCAACGTGCACGACGCCACGCTCGTGGCCTGCGGGGACCGTGATGTCACGGTGTACGAGAAAGCCCTCGACCTGCACAAGGATGGCAACGACCTGGCTGCGGGTACCACCACCGGCAGTGATCCGACCTCCACCGGTGAAACGGCGACCGGCTCGCTGGCAGGTTCGGTTTCCGGTGGCGTGGGGGCGCTGACCTACAGCCTGGTGGGCAACGCTGTCGGCCAGTATGGGCAGATCAGCATCAACCCTGACGGCAGCTACACCTACACCCTGACCTCGCCCGCCAATACCCCGGGTGCCGATTCGGCGGTCGAAAACTTCACCTACAAGGCCACCGACTCGCTGGGCCACAGCATCACCAGCAACATCGCCATCACCATCGTCGACGATGTACCCAATGCGGTCTGCGCCGAACGTATCATCACGCCGGGCCAGCTGGATTCCAACATCCTGCTGGTGATCGATGTGTCTGGCAGCATGGATTCTGCTTCCGGCATACCAGGCCTGACCCGCCTGGATGCAGCCAAGCAGGCCATCGCTGCGCTGCTCGACAAGTACGACGGCATGGGCGACATCAAGGTGCAGATCGTCACCTTCAGCGACGGTGCGCAGATCCAGTCGGCGGAGTGGGTCAGCATCGACGTCGCCAAGTCGATCGTCAGCGGCTTGCATGCTGGCGGTTCGACCTACTACGACAGCGCGGCCATCGCAGCCCAGGCGGCCTTTGACCAGCATGGCAAGCTGGCCGGTGCGCAGAATGTCAGCTACTTCTTCTCCGATGGCGAGCCCAGCTCCGGGCATGCCATGACCGCATCCCACGAAACCAGCTGGGAGACGTTCCTCGACAGCAATGGCATCAAGTCCTACGCCATTGGCCTGGGCAAGGATTCCAACGCGGGCAACCTGAACCCGTTGGCCTATGACGGCAGCAGCCATACCGACACCAATTCGGTGGTCGTCAGCGACTTCAACCAACTTTATGGCGTGCTGTCGGGCACCGTGCAGGGTTCGCCAATTACCGGCAGCCTCCTCAGCGATGGCACCTTCGGTGCCGATGGCGGGTTCATCAAGGCACTGCTGGTGGACGGCACTACCTACACCTACGACCCGAAAGCCAACGCGGGGCAGGGCGGATACCTGGCCAGCGGTGGCGCCGACAACGCCAGCTTCGACACCACGGGCAACACGCTCACCATCAAGACCAGCCTGGGTGGCAGCCTGCTGGTGAACATGGACAGCGGCGAGTTCACCTACACGCCACCCAAAGGCAATGACAGCAGCCCGCCCGAGCGTATCGGCTTCATGGTCAGCGACAATGACGGCGATACCAGCATTGCCGACCTGCTGATCATGATCAATGGCAACCATGCACCGGTGGCGGGGGCCGACCATGTCATCACCAACATCACCGGCGCCAGCATCACTTTGCCGTCCGAAGTGCTGCTGGCCAATGACAGTGATGCCGACAACGACCGTTTGAGCGCGGCGCCGATCACCGTCAACACCAACTTTGCCGACAAGGGGGCAGGTTTCACCCCCGGCAATAGCGTGCCGAACATCACCTTCGATGGCCATGGCAATACGCTCGACAACCAGTTCAAGGCCCTGGACCGCAGCGCCTTCACCACTGCCGCCGGCAGCATGACGGCGGCGCTGGTAGTGCTCGGCTACCTCGGCAACATCAACAGCAGCAATGCCAATGGCGAGGACGTGATCACCGTCAGCCTGCGCAAGGGCGAGACCCTGCAGCTGGACCATGACCGCCCCGACGGCAACGTGAGCCTGGAATGGAAGGATGCCAACGGCAGCTACCAGCCCATTGCCGCTGGCGGCAGCTTCACCGCCAGCCATGACGGGGTGTACAGCATCCATGTGGTCAATCAGGTCAACCCGCAGGGCAACAGCTCGGCCGCCGAAAACTACAAGCTGAGCCTGGTGGTCGACTACAGCAACGCGGTGAATGAAGTGCATCAGGCCAGTTACACGGTCAGCGATGGCCACGGCGGCAGTGCTGCTGGCGCGGTGGATATCACTTACCACGCCGGCACTGCTCTGAATGGCACGGCAGGCGATGATGTATTGATGGCGAGCAACGCCGACACCATTCTCAACGGCGGTGACGGCCATGACGTGCTGGTGGGCGGTACGGGCAATGACACCTTGCACGGCGGCATTGGCAATGACCTGCTGATCGGCGGCCTTGGCAACGACCTGCTCGATGGCGGGGCAGGCAACGATACCGCCAGCTATGCCTCTGCCAGCGGAGGGGTGACGGTCGATCTCAGCCTCACCGGGCCACAGAATACCGGCGCCGCTGGCACCGACACCTTGACCGGCATCGAGAACCTGATCGGCTCCGACTACAACGACAGCTTGATCGGTGATGCTGGTGACAACCTGCTCAACGGCGGCCTGGGTAACGATGTACTCAAGGGCGGTGATGGCAACGACATCATCATCGGCGGGCCGGGCAACGACACCATGACCGGAGGTAACGGCAACGACACCTTCGTCTGGCAGAAGGGCGACAGCGGGCATGACACGGTGACCGACTTCACCCCGGGCAGTGACCACCTGGACCTGTCGCAGCTGCTGCAGGGAGAGAATGCCACGGCGGCTTCGCTGGATGACTACCTGCACTTCAAGGTCAGTGGCAGCGGCACCAATGTGGTCTCGACCATCGAAGTCAGCAGCGTGGCGGGGGCGGCGCCGACCCAGACCATCGACCTGGCGGGGATCGACCTGGCTCAGCATTACGGGGTGACGGCAGGGGCGGGTGGGGTGGTTTCAGCGGGGCAGGACACTGCGACCATCATCAACGGGATGATCAATGACCATTCGTTGAAGGTGGATACGGTCTGATTTGCGTGTACCGGCCTCTTCGCGGCTGAAGCCGGAACAGGCAATAGCAAAGCTCAGCCGGATCGGCGCAAGGTCTTCTGCTTGAGGATGTACAGGCTCACCAGCACCGCACTGCTGAGCATGAAGGTCCTGGCCCAGAACAGCGGCACCAGGTAGCAGGACAGGCTGATGCTCGCCCACATCAGGCCGATGGCGTAGACCTTGCCCTTGAGCGGAATGCCCTCGCCACTGAGGTAGTCACGGATCCACGGCCCAAGCTTGGGGTGGTTGACCAGCCAATCGTGAAAGCGCGGCGAGCTGCGGGCGAAGCAGGCCGCCGCCAGCAGCAGGAACGGGGTGGTGGGCAACACCGGCAGGAAGATCCCCAGCACCCCCAGCGCAACACTGAGCCAGCCGACGGCCAGCAGCAGGTAGCGCACGGCCGACTCAGTGGTGGCGTGGCTTGAGCAGCGCCGGCTTTTCGTCTGGAGCGTGCAGCAGCAGGAACAGCGCGCTCAGCGCTTCCGGGATCTGCACGATCATGTCGTCCTGCAGGTTGGCATTGCTGGCGATGTCGGCGAATTCTGGTTGTTCGTCGAACAGGCCGGAACCGACCATGATCGGCAGCAGCATCTCGCTGACTTCTTCCTCGGCGTTCTCGAACCAGGCCTCTTCACGCAGGAACACACCCTCCATGAAGCCGATGCACCAGCCGCGCAGGTCGGAATCGTCCGGCTCGTCGGTCAGGTCCAGCTCGCATGGCAGGTCGAATTCCTCGTCGCTGGCCAGCTGACGGGCGATGTGGCCTTTGAGGGCCACCAGCGTCGCTTCGATCTCGGTGCGCTGGGCATCGCTGGCGTAGTGGGGCTCTTCGGCGAACAGCGCGTCGATCCATTCACGCTCGGGGACGTCCTCGGAGCAGATCGACAGCGCGGTCAGGTAGCCGTGTGCGGCGACGTAGTCCAGCGCTTCTTCGTGCAGCTCGTCGGCGTCGAGGAAGGCTTGCAGGCGGGTCAGTTGCTCGGCGAAGGACATTACAGGGCTACCTTGGGGAATAAACGATAGTGAATTCTAGCACCTTGCGGCGGCAGCGGGGCAAAGGGAACGTCTGTCACCGGGCATCCTGTGCAGGCCGCCACTACGGTATACTCCGCCGTTTTTCATCCAGGGGCGGGTTTTCCCGGCCAGCTGGCAAAAGCCGCTTACGCTTTTGGCGTGTGCGGAGCGGGTTTTTCGTCCAGCCTGTGTCCAGGATGGTACGGCGATTTGTGGAGTTGCACATGCTCGAACAGGCTCAGCGCGTTCTCAAGGATATCTTCGGTTACGACAGTTTCCGTGGGCGCCAGGCAGCGATCATCGAATGCGTGGCCAATGGCGGCGATGCCCTGGTGCTGATGCCTACCGGTGGTGGCAAGTCCCTGTGCTTCCAGGTACCTGGCTTGTTGCGCCCGGGCCTGACGGTGGTGGTGTCGCCATTGATCGCGCTGATGGACGACCAGGTCGCCACCCTCGACGAACTCGGCGTCGCCGCGGCAGCGTTGAACTCCACCCTGAGCGCGGAGCAGCAGCGTGACCTGGCCGGGCGCTTGCGCCGGGGCGAGGTGAAGATGCTCTACCTGGCGCCGGAGCGCCTCGTGCAGCCGCGCATGCTGGACTTCCTGCGCGACCTCGACATCTCGCTGTTCGCCATCGACGAAGCCCACTGCGTATCGCAATGGGGCCATGACTTCCGTCCGGAATACCTGCAGCTGGGGCAGCTGGCCGAGCTGTTCCCGCATGTGCCGCGCATCGCCCTGACCGCCACCGCCGACATGCGTACCCGCGAGGAGATTGTCCAGCGCCTGCACCTGCAGGGCGCCGAGCGTTTCCTGTCGAGTTTCGACCGGCCGAACATCTTCTACCGCATCGTGCCCAAGGAGGCGCCACGCAAGCAGTTGATGGCCTTCCTCGGCGAGCGCCGTGGCAACGCCGGCATCGTCTATTGCCTATCGCGCAAGAAGGTCGATGAAACCGCAGCGTTCCTTTGCGAGCAAGGCTTCCCGGCGTTGCCGTACCACGCCGGCCTTGCCGCCGAGACGCGCGCCGCCAACCAGCACCGCTTCCTCAACGAAGAGGGGCTGATCATGGTCGCCACCATTGCCTTCGGCATGGGCATCGACAAGCCCAACGTGCGCTTCGTTGCCCACCTCGACCTGCCCAAGTCGCTCGAGGCCTATTACCAGGAAACCGGCCGTGCCGGCCGTGACGGCCTGCCATCGGATGCCTGGATGGCTTACGGCCTGCAGGACATGGTGATGCTCAAGCAGATGCTGCAGAACTCCGAAGGCGACGAGCGCCACAAGCGCATCGAACAGCACAAGCTCGACGCCATGCTGGCCCTGTGCGAAGAAACCCGCTGCCGCCGTCAGTCGCTGCTGGCCTATTTCGACGAAACCCTCGAACAACCCTGTGGCCACTGCGATAACTGTGTCGACCAGATCCAGACCTGGGACGCCACCGAGCCGGCCCGCCAGGCGTTGTCGGCGGTGTTCCGCACCGGCCAGCGCTACGGCGTTGGCCACCTGGTAGACGTGCTGCTGGGCAAGGACACCGAGAAGGTGCGCAACTTCGGCCACGAGAAGCTTTCGGTATTCGGCGTCGGCAAGGGCCTGGCCGAGGCCGAGTGGCGTTCGCTGTTCCGCCAGCTGGTGGCGCGCGGCCTGGTCGACATCGACCTGGAAGGCTACGGTGGCTTGCGCCTGTCCGACAGCTGCCGGCCGCTGCTGCGTGGCGAGGTTAACCTGCAACTGCGCCGTGACCTCAAGCCACAGACCGTGGCCAAGACCGCCTCCGGCGGCGGCAGCCCGGCCAGCCAGCTGGTACGCACTGAGGAGCGCGAACTGTGGGAAGCGCTGCGCACCCTGCGGCGCAAGCTGGCCGAAGAGCACAGCGTGCCGCCGTATGTCATCTTCCCCGATTCCACCCTGCTGGAAATGCTCCGCAGTCAGCCGGCCAGCCTCAGCGATATGGCCCAGGTCAGCGGTGTGGGTGCGCGCAAGCTGGAGCGCTATGGCCAGGCCTTCCTCGAAGTGCTCAACGGCGCCGGTGGCACCGAGGAGGCGCCGAAGGTGGTCCTCGACCTGCGCCACGAACTGGTCAGCCTGGCCCGCGCCGGCATGACCCCGGCGCAGATCGCCGGGCAGCTCAACTGCAGCGAGAAGAACGTCTACAGCCTGCTGGCCGAGGCCCTTGGCCGCCAGGAGCTGAGCCTGGAGCAGGCCCTGGACCTGCCCGAAGACCTGATGATGGAAGTGCAGGACGCCTTCCTCGACGGCGAGGGCGAGTTGCCGCCGGTATCGGCGATTGCCCCGTTGTTCGGCGCACGGGTGCCGGAAGGCGTGTTGTATTGCATACGTGCGGCGCTGGCGGCGGAGTTCGAGCTCTGATAGCCGGCATTTCGGTCAACTGCTGATGTTTGTCATCCTTTTTGACGATTATCGGACGTTTCCGGGGCGGGCAGCCTTGCCTGATGCCCCGGAGCATGGTTAGCTGACTAATAATTAGTTCTAGTCTATGAGTTGCTTATGCCCCTGACCGACAACCAACACCGCTTCGGCATGCAGCTGGCGCAGATGTCCCGCGGCTGGCGTGCCGAACTGGACCGCCGCCTGGCCGGGCTCAACCTGTCCCAGGCGCGCTGGCTGGTGTTGTTGCACCTGGCCCGTTTCGAAGAAGCGCCTACCCAGCGTGAGCTGGCGCAGAGCGTAGGCGTCGAGGGCCCGACCCTGGCGCGGCTGCTCGACAGCCTGGAAAGCCAGGGGCTGGTGCGTCGCCAGGCGGTGCTGGAAGACCGGCGGGCGAAGAAGATCCTGCTGTGCCCACCGGCCAAGCCGCTGATCGAGCAGATCGAGACCATTGCCAATGCCCTGCGCCTGGAACTGTTCACGGGCGTGGATGAGGCCGACCTGGAAGTGTGCATGCGGGTGCATGCCAAGATCCTCGCCAACCTCGAAAAGACCTGAAACCTCTGGGGCCGCACAGCGGCCCTGGCCATCTAGAAGGTATGCCCCAGGTTCAGGTACACCGCCTGCTCATTCGCAGTGTTGGCCCCATAACTCAGGTTCAACGGCCCCAATGGCGTCTCCAGCCCCAGGAAGATGCTCGCTGCATTGATGTAGCCACTGTCGAACGCGTTGTCGTTGTTCCACACTCGGCCACGTTCCAGCGACCCGCCGATATACAGCGGGAAGTCCAGCGGCAGATAGGCCCGTGGCGTCAGGCGCCGGTAGTACACCATCCGCAGCAGGCTGACGTTCTGCCCTGACACCGAGTCCTGGCGGAAGCCCGACAGCTCCCTTGCGCCCCCCAGCACGAAGCTCGAGGTCACCACCTCGGTAGGGTCCAGGGTGCGTCCATAGCGCCCACCCAGCACGAAGGTGTTTGGCCCGACGCTGAATGCCTTGTCCAGGTTCAGCAGCCATTGCCGGTAGTCCTCGTCCGAATCCAGCGACTTGTCATACTTGCGCAAGGTCAGGCCGACGTCCTCGCCACGGTGCGGGAAGTACACGTTGTCGAGGGTGTCGAACGAATACTTCAGCTCGTAGAAGCCTTCGTTGAAGCTGACGCTGGGCAGGTCCTGATCGCCAATGCGCACTTCGGCCTCGCCCCAGGCCTTGCCCACGCCCAGGCGCACTTCGCCGGAAGTGCCAATCTGGCGGCCGACGTTGAGGCCGAAGCCGTAGCGCTCAAGTCGGTACTCGGCGATCGGGTCGTTGTCCAGGGTCGCTTCGATGTTCTGCGAGCCAAGGTCCAGGTAAGGCGCGACGAAGTAGCGCGACCCCACGTCGAGCGGCTGATAGAACTCGCTATAAAGCTCCTGCTGGTCGCCGATCTGGGCGCGCGTCAGCCATTCGGCGCCCAGCCGGTTGATGCCGTTCATGCGGTAGCTGGCGCCCAGGTTGAAAGCACTGTCGCCGCGCAGGTCGTCCGACAGGTTCAGGCCCAGGCGCAGGTAGTCGGTGCCACCGCGCTTGCCCCGGGCATTGATCACCAGGGTGTTGTCATTGCCTTTGTGCACCACGCGGTACTGCACCCGGTCGAAGTAGTCCAGGCCATACAAGGTGCCCATGTCGGTCTGCAAGCGGTCGAGGGCCAGTGGCTCGCCGATTGGCTGGCGGATGTAATAGCGGATCACGTCGTCGCTGACCTTGGAGTCGTTCTCGATCCTGATCGCGCTGATCACTGGCGTGCGCTGGCCCGGTGAGCGGGCCACGGCCAGGCTGGCGTCGCTCTCGGGTTGGCGCAGCGCGGCCAGGCGCGTGTCGAGCAGGCGAGTGGCGCGGTAGCCGGCATCGATCATGTCGTGGGCACGGCCGAAATCGGTGACGCCAAAGGCTGCCAGCTGCGGCTGAATCAGGATGTCGTCGCGATGCAGGCTGGCCAGTTGCTCTTCGGAATTGCGCCGGGTCATCAGGGTAATCGACTGGTTGAGTACGTCGACTACCGTGGCCAGTTGCTTGCGGTCGCGCAGCGGCGTGCCGATGTCGACGACAATGGCCAGGTCGACGCCCATGTCCCGGGCCACGTCGACGGGGATGTTGTCGGTCATCCCGCCATCCACCAGCAGGCGGCCATCCAGCTCGACCGGTGCGAACACGGCCGGGATCGACATGCTCGCGCGAATCACCTGCGGCAGGTGGCCACGGCGGAACACCACCTTCTCGCCGCTGGCGATGTCGGTGGCCACGGCGCGGAAGGGAATTGGCAGCTTGTCGAAGTCGCGGATGTCGGCGGTGTGGGCCAGCTTGCTTTCCAGCAGCAGCGCCAGGTTCTGGCCCTGGATTACCCCCAGCGGCAGGCCGAGGCTGCCGTCGTCGCGAAAGCTCAGCTTCTGCTTGACCAGAAAGTCGCGGTCATCCTGCTTGCGCCGGAACGGCACGTCCTCGCGTGGCGGTGCATCGGACAGCGCCTGCTGCCAGTCCAGCGTGGTGGCGAGTTTCTCCAGCTCCTCGACGCTGTAGCCGGAGGCATACAGCCCGCCCACCACGGCGCCCATGCTGGTGCCGGCAATGGCGTCGATGCGCACGCCCTGTTCCTCCAGGGCCTTGAGCACGCCGATATGGGCCAGGCCACGGGCGGCACCGCCAGACAGCACCAGGCCGACCTTGGGGCGGGCAGGTTCGGCAGCAAATACGGCGAGGGTAGTGAGCGTCAGCAAAAGGCAGAACAGCAGGCGGCGCATCGTGAGTCTCAAACCGAAGGCTAAAGACCGCTAGTATAAGCGGCCCCTCACCTGGAGATGCCTCAGCATGGCCGACAACAAGCCGCAAATCGTCATCACATATTGCACGCAGTGCCAATGGCTGCTGCGCGCCGCCTGGCTGGCCCAGGAACTGCTCAGCACCTTCAGCGACGACCTTGGCCGGGTGGCGCTGGAGCCGGGCACCGGTGGCATCTTCCGCATCACCTGCGATGGCGTGCAGATCTGGGAACGCAAGGCCGACGGTGGCTTCCCCGAAGCCAAGGTGCTCAAGCAGCGCGTGCGCGACCAGATCGACCCGCAACGCGATCTTGGCCACAACGATCGCTGATCAGGCGCCCTCCGCCGCGACCTTGTGCCGGGGCGGCTGTTCGGCGGCCATGCGGCTCGACAGCACGATGGCGAAGATGATCAGCACGCCGCCCAGCAGCATGCGCAGGGTGGGCGTTTCGGCAAACACTGCCCAGGCCACGGCGATGCCGTAGACCGGCTCCATGGCAAAGACCACGGCGGCGGTGCGTGCCTTGATCACCCCCAGGCTGGCCACGAACAGGCTGTGGGCGACGCCGGTGCAGAAGATCCCGAGCAGGGCGATCCACAGCCAGTCCATGCCGGCGACCTGGCTCAGGCCCGGGCCGGCGAAGGGCAGCAGGCACAGGCCGACCACCAGGTTTTGCCACAGCGCTGCCTGTACGGCCGGCAAGCGCCCCGAGCCGGCCCGGTTGGTCAGCGACAGCAGCGAGAACAGCAAGCCGGAGAGCAAGGCCCAGAGCAGGCCGCCAGTGGCCTGGCTGGCCAGGTCGAATGCCGGCGTAACCAGTATCAGGCCGATGCTGACCAGCACCACCAGCACGCCCTCGTTGCGGCGGATGCGCTCGCGGAACAGCAGGCCTTCGAGGATCACGGTGAAGGCTGGGAAGCTGGCGAATCCCAGGGTGGCGATGGCCACGCCGGCGATCTTCACGGCGATGAAGAAACTGACCCAATGGCCGGCCAACAGCACGCCGCCGAGCAGCAGGCGGCGTATGTCATGGCCACTCAGGCGTCGCCAGCCCGGGCCGGCGAGGCTGGCGAACAATGCCAGGGCCAGCACGGCGAAGGCGGCGCGGCCGAAGACGATGATCGCCGGGCTGGCGCTGGCGGCCAGTTTGCCGAAGACGCCGGTCAGGCCGAAGAACAGCGCGCCGATGTGCAGGGCGCCGAGGGCAGTGCGGTGGTTCATGCTGAGTCCTTGCTCAAATCTTTACTGGCAAAGGCAAAGTGTAAAGCCACAGGCCAACAGGTTCTGTCGCCATCCTGCCGTCAGTTGTCGCCAGACTCTCGCCGCATGGCCAGCGGCGAGCAACCGAACGCCCGCAGCATCGCCGCGGAAAATGCACTCTGCGAGCTGTACCCCACCTGCGCCGCAATCTCCCCCATCGGCAGCAATGTCTGGGTGACCAATCGTCTGGCCTTGAGCAGACGTCGCTGGCGAATGTAGTCCATCGGCGTCATGCCACACTCGGCGCTAAACCGAGCATGCAGCCGGGTGCTGGACACACCGGCGATGCGCGCGAGGTCGGCCACCTGCAAGGGGTACGCTGCGTGCTGTTCGATATGCGCATCGAAGGCGGCATAGGGCAGGCGATGGCTGGGCGTGACGACGGCCGAGGCGCTGGGGTTGAGGCTGGCCAGCAACAGCACCGCGCCTTGCCGGGCAATCAGCGGGTCGTCCATGGGGCTCGCCGCCAGCCAGTCCACCAGTTGCTGCTGGCGCTCATCCAGCCCCCGAGCGCCCGGTTGGTCGAGCAGGCGCCGGCTGGCATCGGCATGCGCCCCCAGTTGCTCGTGCAGCCATTGCTCGTCCGGTACATCCAGCACCAGGCACTTGCTGCCGACGTCACTGCCGCAGGTGTGGTGGGCACCCGCGGGCACCACCACCACCCCCTGGCGGGCGACCTTGGCGCCGTGGCCCTGCACCTCGAAGTCCAGGCGGCCGTGCAGGCCAAACACCAATTGCGGGTGTTCGTGGCTGTGGGCGATCAGTTCGTGGCGGTAGTGGCGCAAGGAAAGTATCGGGCCGGCCATGGGGCTTCCTCGTGGGGCTGCCCGCCATTGTGCCGCATTCCTGGCAGACCATCACTCGTCACATCCCTGCCACCAACCTGTCACTTGTGCCTGCCAGTCTCCAGCAAACAGCGCCGGAGCCTGCCCATGACCCCTGTCGAACTCTCTCGCCCGTCACGCAAGCAGCGCGTGCGCACCGTGTGGATATCCGACGTGCACCTGGGCACACGTGACTGCCAGGCCGAACACCTGTCGCAGTTCCTCAAGGGTTATCAGGCCGACCGCATCTACCTGGTCGGCGACATCATCGATGGCTGGAAGCTGCGCGGCGGCATCTACTGGCCGCAAGCCCACACCAACGTGATCCGTCGCCTGCTGACCATGAGCAAGCGCGGCACCGAGGTGATCTACGTCACCGGCAACCATGACGAATTCCTGCGCCGTTACTCGAAGCTGATGCTGGGCAACATCCAGCTGGTGGACGAGGCCGAGCACCTGACCGCCGATGGCCGTCGCTTGCTGGTGATCCATGGCGACCAGTTCGACGTGATCACCCGCTATCACCGCTGGCTGGCCTTTCTTGGCGACCGCGCCTACGAGTTCACCCTGGTACTCAACCGCTGGCTCAACCATTGGCGTGCGCGCTACGGGTACGGCTACTGGTCGCTGTCGGCGTACCTCAAGCACAAGGTCAAGGGCGCGGTGAACTTCATCAGCGACTTCGAGGATGCGATTGCCCACGAATGCACCCGTCGCGGCTTTCACGGGGTGGTGTGCGGGCATATCCACCATGCCGAGATCCGCCAGGTAGGCGAGGTGGAGTACCTCAACTGCGGCGATTGGGTGGAATCGTGCACGGCGCTGATCGAACATTGGGATGGCAGCATCGAGCTGTATCGGCTGGCCGATGCCCAGGCACGCCTGGCCGAGGAGGCTGCTGCGTTGCGCGAGCCGGCATGAGCTGGCTGCGCCCACTGGCTAGAGGCTGATCCTGCCGAGCAGTATGTCGCGGAACATGGCAAAGTCACCGATCAGGCTGTACCAGGGGTGGCTGAACGTCGCTGGCCGGTTCTTCTCGAAAAAGAAGTGCCCCACCCAGGCGAAGCCGTATCCGCAGAACGGCACTGCCAGCAGCAGCATCCACTTGCCACTGCCAATGGTGTAGGCCAGCAAGGCGATCACCAGGCTGGTGCCGACAAAATGCAGGCGCCGGCAAGTGGGGTTGCTGTGCTCGCCCAGGTAATACGGATAGAACTCGGCAAAACTGCGAAACTGCGCTGTGCTGCTCATGGGCAGTGCTCCGGGATTATCACTTTTGGACAGGATACACGGCGTGGAGCCTGAATCGAGTCTAGAGTCATTGGCGGGGCCGGCCAGTGACAATAGGCGCCAAATGAGTATCCTTGGGGTTCACCGCATGAAGCGGTCAGTATAAGAAGCCTGCCATGAGTGAAAGAACCACGTCAGCCAGCTGGGCATCAGGGATTGTGAAGGCGCTGGAGCTGGAGGGGCTCGACTGCCCGGCCATGTTCAAGCAGCTGGGGTTGGATTTCGCCGCACTCGACGATCCGGATGCACGCTTTCCGCAGGACGCCATGACCCGCCTCTGGCAGCTCGCGGTCGAACTCTCGGGCAACGAGGCCATTGGCTTGAACATGGCGCGGGTGGTTCGCCCGGCTTCATTCCATGTGGTGGGCTACGCGCTGATGTCCAGCCGCACCCTGGCCGAAGGTTTCGAGCGGCTGGTGCGTTACCAGCGCATCATTGCCGAAAGCTCCGACCTGAGCTTCATCCTCGGCCCTGAAGGCTATTCGCTGATTCTGACCGTGCATGGCGATCACTTGCCCCCCACCCGGCACAGCGCCGAAGCGTCGCTGGCCTGCGCGCTGGCCTTGTGCAAATGGCTCAGTGGCCGGCCGGTGCAGCCGCGTCGGGTGCTGATACAAGGGCCGCAGCCGAAGGATATCGAGCCGTACAAGGTGGCTTTCCATTCCCCGCTGATCTTCGATGCGCCGCACGATGCGCTGGTGTTCGAGCGGGCCGACATGGAAGCGCCGTTGCCCACTGCCAACGAAGCCATGGCCATCCTGCATGACCGCTTTGCCGGCGAATACCTGGCGCGCTTTTCGGAAAGCCGCGTGACTCACCGGGTGCGCCAGGTGCTGTGCCGCATCTTGCCGCAAGGCGAACCCAAGCGCGAAACCCTGGCCCAGGCCCTGCACCTGTCCCAGCGCACCTTGCAGCGCCGTTTGCAGGAAGAGGGCACCAGCTTCCAGGCGTTGCTCGACGACACCCGCCGTGAACTGGCCGAGCAGTACCTGGCCCAGCCAGGCATGACCCTGCTGGAAACCGCCTACCTGCTGGGCTTTGCCGACCCGAGCAATTTCTACCGGGCGTTCCGCCGCTGGTTCGATGTGACCCCCAGCGAATACCGCGCCCAGCTGGGGGGGGAGCCTGCCGACGTCAGTGACGCCAGAACGCCGGCATACACAACACCAGCACCGTGATGATCTCCAGGCGGCCGAGCAGCATGCCGGTCGACAGCACCCATTTGGCGGCATCCGGCAACGTCGAGTAGTTGCCCGAAGGGCCGACCACTTCGCCCAGGCCCGGGCCGACGCCCGACACCGTGCCGGCCGCGCCGGTCAGTGCGGTCATCCAGTCCACGCCCAGCAGCGACAGCAGCAGCGCCATCACGCAGATGGTGATGGCGAAGAAGAACGAGAAGGTCAGGATCGACCGCACGATCTCTTCGTCCAGGCGATGGCCGTTGTACTTCTGCTTGATCACCGCGCGCGGGTGGATCAGCTGGTTGAGGCTGGCCTTGAGCAGGATGTAGGCCACCTGGAACCGGAAGATCTTGATACCGCCGGCCGTCGAGCCGGAGCAGCCGCCGACGAAGCCCAGGTAGAAGAACAGCATCAGCGAGAAGTTGCCCCACAGGCTGTAGTCGCCCAGGGCAAAACCGGTGGTGGTGACCACCGAAGTCACGTTCAGCGCTACGTGGCGCAGGGCGTCGAGCCAGTGCAGGTTGGTGGTGTACCAGTACCAGGTGCCGAGCACCATCCAGGTTACCACCAGCATGCCCAGCAAACCCTGCACCTGCTGGTCGCGGATCAGCGCCTTGCGGTTGCCGCGCAAGGTCGCCACGTACAGCGTGAAAGGCAGGCTGCCGAGGATCATCACCACCACCGCGACCCAGTGCACGGCGGGGATGTCCCACTTGGCCAGCGACTGGTCAGAGGTGGAAAAACCGCCAGTGGAGATCGCCGACATGGCGTGGTTGATGGCATCGAACGGGCTCATGCCGGCCCACCAGAAGGCCAGTGCACCAAAGATCGAGAAACCGACGTACACGCCGACGATCGACTTGGCGACCATGTGCGAGCGCGGCATGACCTTTTCCGAACGGTCCGACGACTCGGTCTGGAACAGGCGCATGCCACCGATGCGCAGCAGCGGCAGGATCGCCACTGCCATGGCGATGAAGCCGATACCGCCGAGCCAGTGCAGCATCGAGCGCCACATCAGGATGCCCGGTGACATGGTGTCGAGCCCGCTGAGCACCGTGGCGCCGGTGGCAGTGATGCCGGACATGCTCTCGAAGAAGGCGTCGGTGTAGCTGATGTGCTGGGTCAGCAGGAAGGGCAGGGCGGCGAAGATGCACACCACCACCCAGCTGCTGACGGTCAGCAGGTACATGTCGCGCGGCCGCAGGTGGACGTGCTCGGGGCGGCCCTGCAGGACCATGGCCAGGCCGGCGATGAAAGTGATCAGGCTGGACCAGAGGAACGACGGCATGTCGCCGGTGCGTTCGAAGATCACCAGGGTCGCCATGGGCACGACCATGCTGACCGCCAGGGTGATCAGGAAGATGCCGATGATAAAACCAATGATCCTTAAGGTCGGCAACGCCATGTGATCTGCTCTGACTCGAAACGGAAGGGCGCCATTCTACCTATGGGTCTGGTGATGTAAACGCTAGAATGGCCGCACATTTACCTGCCAGGAGGGTAGCCGATGGAGGCTCTCGACGCATTGCTCAACCGTGTTTCCGTGCCACGCCTGACTGACCCGGCACCTAACGAGGCCCAGCGTGAGGCACTGTTTCAGGCCGCCTTGCGCGCGCCGGACCACGGCCAGCTGCGGCCGTGGCGCTTCCTGACCATCGAGGGTCAGGGCCGCGACAAGCTCGGTGAACTGTTCGCCGAAGCGCTGCAGCACAAGGGCGACGCCAGCCAGGCTGCGCTGGACAAGGCACGGGCGATGCCGCTGCGTGCGCCGTTGCTGATCGTGGTGATCGCCAAGCTGCAGGACCACTTCAAGGTACCGAAGTCCGAGCAGCGCCTGGCGGCGGGTTGCGCGGCCCATGGCATCCTGATTGCGGCGCATGCCCAGGGGATCGGTGCGGTGTGGCGTACTGGCGACATGGCCTTTGATGCGCATGTGCACAAAGGGTTGGGGCTGGCCGAGAACGAGGAGCTGATCGGCTACCTGTATGTCGGCACGCCGCTGGCCGAACCGCGCACGGCGCCGATTCTGGAGACTGCTGCGTACGTCAGTTCCTGGGGCGAATAACGCAGAGGGGGCTGCATAGCAGCCCCGGCTTACTGTCAGTTGGCAGCAATGTTCTCAGGTAACTCCAACCGGGCCACAAACCCACCTTGCGGGTGATTCTCCAGCACCAGGCTGCCGCCATGCCGCTCCGCCGCCTTGCGCGCAATTGCCAGCCCCAGCCCATGCCCCGCTGCTTCCTGCCCCGGCGCCCGGAAGAACGGCTCACCCAACTGCGCCAAATGCTCCGGCGCCGCCCCCGGCCCATGGTCTCGCACGCTCAACACGATCTTCTGCTGCTCGCGCTGCGCGCTGATCTCGATCGGCTGCCCCTGCGGGTTGAAGCGCAGGGCATTGCGCACCAGGTTGTCCACGGCACGCTCGATCAGCGTCGGCCAGCCTTGCAGCGCCAGCCCCGGCTGCGCCTCCAGCTTCACTTCCTGCTCCGGTGCACTGAGCTGAGCGTCCTTGCGCACGCTGCCGAGCAGGGCGTTGAGGTCGACAGGTTCGGCATGGGCCTGTTCGGCATCGACCCGGGCCAGCGTCAGGATTTCGCTGATCAGGTCTTCCAGGCGGTCGCATTCACGGGTCAGGCGTGGCCACAGGGCCTGGCGCTGTTCGGTTTCGGCGCGCTCGGCCAGGGCCAGGGCAATGCGCAGGCGGGCCAGCGGTGAACGCAGCTCGTGGGACACGTCGCGCAGCAGCTGGCGCTGGCTGCCGATCAGGCTCTGCAGGCGTGCGCCCATCTTGTTGAAGTCCTGGGCCAGCACGCCGAACTCGTCACGCCGAGCGGCCAGGCGGGCCAGGCTGTTCTGTTGGTAGCTGGCCTGGCCAAGGTCGTGCACGGCGCCGCGCAGGCGGCTCAGCGGGCGGGTGATCGACAGGGTCACCAGCAGGCTGAACAAGGTCAGCACCACCAAGGCGATGCCCAGCGCACTCAACGGCCACAGCAGGCTCTCACGGTGCCAGGCGTCCAGCTCCGGGTGTGGGATGCGGTAGATCAGCAGGTAGGTGTTGCCGCTGTCGGGGCTGGTGTATTCCTCGGTCAGGCGCCGCCACGGCAGGCGGCGCTCGTCATTGTGCTGACGCGCCTCGAACGCCGCAGCGCGGCGCGGGAAGGTGCCGGGCACCACGGCATCGCCGCTGTCGTCGAGCACTTGCACATCGATCTTGTAGCGCTCCTTGCGTCGCTCCAAAAAGGCCTGGGCAGACTCCAGGCCTTCCTGCTCATAATGCTTGGCCCACTCGCTGGCCATGGTCTTGAGGCCCGGGTGACGGCTGAGGATCCAGGCGTCCTGGTTGAGCATGTGGCCGAGCAGGATCGACAGGCCCGCGACCAGGGTGATAGCCAGCCAGAAACTGGCCAGGATGCGCCAGAACAGAGAACGCAAGAGCACCTCCTGAAAACGGGAAAAGCCCGGCCCGCGTGAGGGCGGGCCGGGCATTGGGAGGACAGCTTACTGGGCCTTGCCAGCTTTTTCAGCTTTCCAGGCCTGGAACTCTTTCCATTCAGCCTTGCGTGCTTCGCGTTCCTTTTGCAGTTCGTCGAACTTCTTCTGCTGGTCAGGCTTGAGCAGCGCGCGGACCTGGCTGTCGGTCTTGTCGTGGCTGGCCTTGAGCTCGTCTTTCATGGCCTTCTGGTCGGCTGCCGGCAACTTGTTCAGATAACGCTCGGTGATTTCGCGGCGGTTCTGCATCTGCTCGCCCATCAGCTTGCCGATCTGCTGGCGCTGGTCGCGGCTCAGGTCCAGTTGGGCGAAAGGCGCATCACCGCGATGATGCGGGCCGTCGTGACGCTGGCCGCCTTCAGGCATGGCCATGGCCACGGTCGGCAGGGCGGCGGCGAACATCAGGGCGATAAGGGTCTTGCGCATGGTGTCTCTCCTGTCATGGGCCGGTGGTTACCGGATGAGCTCAGTCTAGGGAGATCAAGGTCAAGCGCAGTCAGCGGACGGTAAAGGCAGGGTAAAGATGGGGCGCAGGCGGCCCCATGCAGGTTTACAGGCAATAGTAGTAACCGCGGCTACGCAGCGCGACGATCCGCGGCCGCCCATCGGGGTGTGGGCCGACTTTCTTGCGCAGGTTGCTGACGTGCATGTCCAGGCTGCGGTCATACAGGGTCAGCTTGCGCCCCAGGGCGATCTGCGCCAGTTCCTGCTTGTCCAGCGGCTCGCCCGGTTGGCGCAGCAGCGCTTCGAGGATGCGGCTTTCGGACAGGGTCAGGCTCATGTCGCGGCCATCGATACTGACCACGCCGCGCACCGGGCTGAACGCCAGGTCACCGATTTCCAGCTGGGTGGTGGTGGCAGTGGGGTGGCTGCGGCGCAGCACGGCGCGCAGGCGGGCGGTGAGCTCACGGGGGTCGCAGGGCTTGGCCAGGTAATCGTCGGCACCCAGCTCCAGGCCGAGAATGCGGTCCAGTGGCTCGCCACGGGCCGACAGCATCAGCACCGGCAGCTCGGCGTGTTCGCTGCGCAGCTGCTTGAGCAGCTCCAGGCCGCTGCCGTCGGGCAGCATCACATCCAGCACCACGGCCGCCGGGGCATGCTCGGCCAACGCCTGGCGCGCGCTCTGGCCATCATGGCAGGCGCGTACCGCAAACCCTTCCTGGGTCAGCCAGCTGCCGAGCAGCTCGCAGAGTTCCTGGTCATCATCAATCAGTAACAGCTCGCTCATGACTCACTCAATTCAACCATTGACGGCGTCTTCTGTGTCCGCCAGTGGCAAAGATACCGCAGACTGAGGGCGAGCGTGCAATTCGAGCGGGGGAGACCGCGTCGCCGGCTTGATCGGCGACGCGGTGGCAGCTCAAGGCAGGACTTGCTTGAACGGCTTGACGATGACCTTGTCGTACACGCCTGCGGCAATGTACGGGTCGGCATCGGCCCAGGCCTGGGCGGCGGCCAGGGAGTCGAACTCGGCGACGATCAGGCTGCCGCTGAAGCCGGCTTCACCTGGGTCGTTGCTGTCGATGGCCGGGTGCGGGCCGGCCAGCACCACGCGGCCTTCGGCCTTGAGCTGCTGCAGGCGCTCGATGTGCGCCGGGCGTGCAGCCAGGCGCTTTTCCAGGGAGTTCGCGACGTCGCTGGCGATGATGGCGTAGAGCATGTCAATCCTTGGGTTTGGAGGTGGAAGGGTCGTCGTGCAGGTGACGCGACAGGTACACACCCTGCGCCACCAGGAAGATCACGGTCATGCCCAGGCTGCCGAACACCTTGAAGTCGACCCAGAAGCTCTGGAAGGTGAAGGCAACGAACAGGTTGGCGGCGCCGCAGAATACGAAGAAGACGATCCAGGCTACGTTCAGGCGCGACCAGATGACATCGGGCAGGGTCAGCGCGTGGCCCATGATGCGCTTGATCAGCACCCGGTCGCCGATGAAGTGGCTCCCGGCGAAGCCCAGGGCGAACAGCCAGTTGACCACCGGCGCCTTCCACTTGAGGAAGGTTTCGCTGTGGAAGGTCAGGGTCAGGCCGCCGAACACCAGGCAGGCGACCAGGGTCAGCCACTGGCCCTTCTCCAGCTTGCGCTGGCGCAGGAACAGCGCGCCGTACACCACCAGCGAGCTGATGATCAGCATCGCCGTGGCGCTGTAGATGCCGCCGAATTCGAAGCTGTGGCCAGCGACCTCCATCGGGCGCGGGTCGAGCTTGTAGACGATGAAGAACAGCAGCAGCGGGATGAAATCGATGAATTGTTTCACAATGGCAGCCAGAATCGGGATGTGACGGCATAATAACAAACATCGATTCCAGCGAAAGCGCTCCTCCATGAATGTTGATCTGCACTGTCACAGCACGGCCTCCGACGGCGCCCTGTCGCCCACGGACCTGGTCGCCCGGGCCCATGAGCACGGGGTGCAAACGCTGGCACTGACCGACCACGACACCCTCGAAGGGCTGCCCGAGGCGCGCCAGGCCTGCCACGCGCGTGGCATGCGCTGGGTCAGCGGGGTAGAGCTGTCGTGCACCTGGGGTGGCGCGACCATTCACGTGCTGGGCTACAATTTCCCGCTCGATGCGCCGCCCTTGCTCCAGGCCATCGAGGCCCTGCACCGTGGCCGCTGGTTGCGCGCCGAGGAAATCGACAAACGGTTGGCGGCCAAGGGCATGCCGGGCGCCCTCGACGGCGCGCGGGCCGTGCAGCAAGAACTGGGTGACAGCGGCAACGCCCCGGCGCGGCCGCATTTTGCCGAGTTCATGGTGCGCGCCGGCCATGTCAAGGACCGCGCCGAGGCCTTCCGCAAGTGGCTGGGGGCCGGCAAGCTGGGCGACGTCAAGCAGCACTGGCCGACACTCGACGAAACTGTCGCCACCCTGCGCCAGTCCAACGCTTGGGTGAGCCTTGCGCACCCCATGCATTACGATCTGACCCGCAGCAAGCGCAGGCGGCTGATTGCCGACTATATTCAGGCAGGCGGGCAGGCACTTGAAGTGGTCAACGGGATGATGCCGGCCGAGCAGGTGGGCACGATGTCCATCCTTACCCGTGAGTTCGGCCTGCTGGCAAGTGCTGGCAGCGATTTCCACGGCCCCGGCACCTGGGGCGAGATCGGTGCCTACCGGCCATTGCCCGAGGACTTGCCACCTCTGTGGCGTCGATTCAGCCATGAACAGCCTATGGCGCTATGAACAGGACGACTTCGTGAGCCAATTTTTCCAGATTCATCCGGAGAACCCACAACCGCGTCTGATCCGCCAGGCGGTGGAGATCATCCGCAAGGGCGGCGTGGTGGTCTACCCGACCGACTCGGCCTATGCCCTGGGTTGCCAGATCGGCGACAAGACAGCGATCGAGCGCGTGCGCCGCCTGCGCGGCCTGGACAAGACCCACAATTTCACCCTGATGTGCTGCGACATGTCGCAGCTGGGGCTGTACGCCAAGGTCGATACCGGCATATTCCGCCTGCTCAAGGCCCATGTGCCCGGGCCGTACACCTTCATTCTCAACGGTACCCGCGAAGTGCCGCGCCTGCTGCTGCATGAAAAGCGCCGCACCATCGGCCTGCGCGTACCCGACCACGCCATCACCCTGGCGCTGCTGGCCGAGCTGGGCGAGCCGCTGATGAGCGTGAGCCTGATCCTGCCGGGCGACACCGAGCCGATGACCGACCCCTACGAGATCCGCGAGCGCCTGGAGCACCATGTCGACCTGGTGATCGATGGCGGCTTCGGCGACCTCAAGGCCTCGACCATCATCGACCTGTCCGGCGACGAACCTGAGCTGATCCGCGAAGGCTGCGGCGACCCCACGCCGTTCATGGTCAACGCGTGAGTCAGGTGGAAGTACCCGAGGCGCCGGCCGAGCAGGCCGCTTCGCCCCAGCAGTTGCAGCTGGCGCTGGTCTACGGTGAAGCACTGACCGAAATGCCGGTGGACCTGTACATCCCGCCGGACGCCCTGGAAGTCATCCTCGAAGCCTTCGAAGGCCCGCTGGACCTGCTGCTGTACCTGATCCGCAAGCAGAACATCGACATCCTCGACATCCCCGTGGCAGAGATTACTCGCCAATACATGGGCTATGTCGAGCTGATGAAGAGCGTGCGCCTGGAGCTGGCCGCCGAGTACCTGGTGATGGCCGCGATGCTCGCCGAGATCAAGTCGCGCATGCTGCTGCCGCGCTCGGCCGAGGTCGAGGAAGAAGAGGGCGACCCGCGCGCCGAGCTGATCCGCCGCTTGCAGGAATACGAGCGCTTCAAGGCCGCCGCCGAAGGCCTCGACGAGCTGCCGCGGGTGGGCCGCGAGATCGTCGTGCCGCGCCTTGAGGCGCCCCAGGCCAAGGTGCGCAAGCTGCTGCCGCAGGTCAGCCTGGAAGAGTTGCTGGTGTCCATGGCCGAGGTCATGCGCCGCAACGACCTGTTCGAAAGCCACCAGATCACCCGCGAGACGCTGTCTACCCGCGAGCGCATGAGCGACGTGCTGGAGCGCCTCAAGGGCGGCGCCTTCGTGCCGTTCGTCGCGCTGTTCACGCCCGAGGAGGGCAAGCTCGGCGTGGTGGTGACCTTCATGGCGATCCTCGAGCTGGTGAAGGAAGCGCTGGTCGAACTGGTGCAGAATGAGCCCTTTGCGCCGATCCATGTGCGGCTGCGCCCCGAGTCTGTCGAAGAACCTGATGAACCTGAATGAACCCCGCGACCTGGCGTCGCTGATCGAAGCCTTCCTGCTCGCCTCGGGCAAGCCGCAGTCCCTCGAACGCCTCTACGAGCTGTTCGAGGAGGCCGAGCGCCCCGAGCCGAAGGTGTTCAAGAAGGCCCTGGAAGTGCTCGCCAAGTCCTGTGCCGGGCGGGCTTTCGAGCTCAAGGAAGTGGCCACCGGTTACCGCCTGCAAATTCGTGAAGACTTCGCGCCTTGGGTGGGAAGGCTGTGGGAGGAGCGCCCGCAGCGTTATTCCCGCGCCTTGCTGGAAACCATGGCGCTGATCGCCTACCGCCAGCCCATTACCCGTGGCGAGATCGAGGATGTGCGGGGCGTGGCGGTCAACAGCAACATCATCAAGACGCTGATGGAGCGCGAGTGGATTCGCGTGGTCGGCCACCGCGAGGTGCCCGGGCGCCCGGCGATGTTCGCCACCACCAAGGCGTTTCTCGATCATTTCAACCTCAAGAGCCTGGACGAGCTGCCAGCGCTGGCCGAGTTGCGCGAGATGGAGCCGGAGCCGCTGCTCGACCCGGATGATGCCCCGGTACCGGCGCACATTCAGGCCTTGGCCGATGCCAGCCTGGGTGAGGACGAAGAGGTGGGTGAGCCGAAGGAAGAGACCAGCTTCCGCAGCCTGCTGGTGGAGCTGGACCAGATGGAAGAAGGGTTGAAGACCGACTTCGACGACCTTCGCGATGAAGAGCCCGAGGCCTCGGTGGAGGACGAGGGCAAGTCGGCCCCCTGACGCGTACCACCATTGAGCAGAAATCCTGCTCGGGGCCGACAAAACCCTCTACCCTGCAGTGCGTTCCCCCAGCGAACCGCGTATGATGCGCGGCCCTTTGGCGCGTTCGTCGCCAAGACCCTGATTTCATTCCTACACCGGGAGGTGCCCAGATGAGTGAGCAAGACCTGCAAAATACCGAAATCACCCCGCCAGCCGGCGAAAAGCTGCAGAAAGTGCTGGCGCGCATTGGCGTCGGTTCGCGCCGTGACGTCGAAGCCTGGATCAGCCAGGGCCGCATCAAGGTCAACGGCGTCGAGGCCACCCTCGGCCTGCGCGTCGACCTGCACGACGCCATCACCGTCGACGGCAAGCTGATCAAGCGCGAAGAGGCCGCCGAGGCCACGCGCCGGGTGATCATGTACAACAAGCCCGATGGCGAGATCTGCACCCGTGACGATCCGGAAGGGCGCCCGACCGTGTTCGACCGCCTGCCGCGGCCGAAGGAAGGCCGCTGGATCAACATCGGCCGCCTGGACATCAACACCACCGGCCTGCTGCTGTTCACCACCGACGGCGAACTGGCCAACCGCCTGATGCACCCGTCCTACGAAATGGACCGCGAGTACGCCGTGCGTGTGCGTGGTGAAGTCGACGACGAGATGATCGATCGCCTGAAGGCGGGCGTGATGCTCGAAGACGGCCCGGCCAAGTTCACCGACATCCAGAAGGCGCCGGGTGGCGAAGGCTTCAACCACTGGTACCACTGCGTGGTGATGGAAGGCCGTAACCGCGAAGTACGCCGCCTGTGGGAATCCCAGGGCATGGTGGTCAGCCGCCTGAAGCGTGTGCGCTTCGGCCCGGTGTTCCTCAACTCCGACCTGCCGATGGGCCGCTGGCGTGAAATGACCCAGGGCGAAATCGACATCCTCGCCGCCGAGGTGGGCCTGCAGCCGGTTGCGCTGCCAACCCTGAACCTCAAGGCCAAGGACAAGATGGAGCGCCTGCAGCGCAAATCGAGCCGGCCTATGGGGCGCAATGAGCGCGTACGTAGCCTGCGTCCAGCCCATGAGGGCGGTGCTGCGGCCGCTGAGCGCCCGGCACGCCAGCCGCGCGATACCTCGGGTGAGCGCCCGGCACGTCAGCCGCGCGATACTTCGGGTGAGCGCCCTGCACGCCAGTCCCGTGACGAAGCTCCGCGCAAAGGCAGCCGTGGCAGCGCCGTGGCCGAACGCCCGAGCGAAATGCGCAAGCGCCCAAGCAAGCCTGACGGTGACAAGCCGGCCGGCCGTGGTCGTGGCAAGCCGCGTGGCTGATGTGTCAGAGCGGTAATCAAAAGCCAGCCTTCGGGCTGGTTTTTTTATGCCTGTGAGAATTTGGGTTGCGCAGCTGCCCCAAGATATTGAAGAAAAAGAAATTTTCGGACGACTGGCAAGTTTCCAAACCACCGCGTAAAGAAATTTATACAGAGCGGCCCGAATTCAGCCCGCAATTCGGAATTTTCCTGTTCGTGTAAACAGAACTTGCCGCGCTACCCCCCCGCAAACCCCCAGCCTCCACACCGCCCCATCTTGCTCAAACCCCCGTACCACGGTGATATAGCGCTCATTGCCGTGTGCAAAAGCCCGTCCAAAGAGCCGGGCCAACAGAACAACAAATGGAGGCGCCATGTACGCCGATCACTTCGCCTTTTCAGGCACCTACCACAGGATCGCTGCGTTTTTTCCCAAGGAAACGATGCAACGCGTTGACGCCTGCGCGTTTGCAGGGGTATACAGTGCGCCGCGTTTTACCTGTGACCCTCTTGCGTACCGCGCACTCTTGCCCACACCTGGCTGATCCGCCCCGGCGGCATCCGTTGGCAGGAAACCCAAGGTAACCACCTTGCCCATTCCGCTGCGCCACGAGCGCGGTGGGTCCGATTCCGTCACAGATAAAAACAATGCAGGTGACTTCGTTCATGAGTGGACAAAACATGCATTCAGGCGAGCTCAAGCGGGGCCTGAAGAACCGCCACATCCAGTTGATCGCCCTCGGCGGCGCGATTGGTACCGGCCTGTTCCTCGGCTCGGCAGGCGTGATGAAATCCGCCGGCCCGTCGATGATCCTCGGTTACGCCATCTGCGGCTTCATCGCCTTCATGATCATGCGCCAGCTCGGCGAGATGATCGTCGAAGAGCCGGTGGCCGGCTCGTTCAGCCACTTCGCACACACCTACTGGGGCGGCTTCGCCGGTTTCCTGTCGGGCTGGAACTGCTGGGTGCTGTACATCCTGGTGGGCATGTCGGAACTGTCGGCGGTGGGCAAGTACGTGCACTACTGGTGGCCGGAGATCCCGACCTGGGTCACGGCGGCAGCGTTCTTCGTGCTGATCAACGCCATCAACCTGATGAACGTGAAGTTCTTCGGTGAGGCCGAGTTCTGGTTCGCCATCATCAAGGTCGTGGCCATCGTCAGCATGATCGGCCTGGGCGCCTACCTGCTGACCAGCGGCAACGGCGGCCCTGACGCCTCGGTGAGCAACCTGTGGAGCCACGGTGGCTTCTTCCCGCATGGGGTTAGCGGCCTGGTGATGGCCCTGGCGTTCATCATGTTCTCGTTCGGTGGCCTGGAAATGCTCGGCTTCACCGCCGCCGAGGCCGACAAGCCGAAGACCGTGATCCCTAAAGCGATCAACCAGGTCATCTACCGCATCCTGATCTTCTATGTCGGTGCCCTGATCGTGCTGCTGTCGCTGACCCCATGGGATAACCTGGTCGCCAGCATCGATGCGTCCGGCGGCAGCTACGGCAGCAGCCCGTTCGTCCAGGTGTTCTCGCTGCTGGGCAGTGACGTGGCGGCCAACCTGCTGAACTTCGTGGTCCTGACCGCAGCACTGTCGGTGTACAACAGCGGCACCTACTGCAACGCCCGCATGCTGCTGGGCATGGCCGAGCAGGGTGATGCCCCGGCCGCGCTGGCCAAGGTCGACAAGCGCGGCGTGCCGGTGCGTTCGATCCTGGTGTCGGCGGCGGTGACCCTGATTGCCGTGCTGCTCAACTACCTGATGCCGCAGAATGCACTGGAGCTGCTGATGTCGCTGGTGGTCGCGACCCTGGTGATCAACTGGGCGATGATCAGCTACTCGCACCTGAAGTTCCGCCAGCACCTTGACCGTGTCGGCCAGAAGCCGCTGTTCAAGGCGCTGTGGTACCCGTACGGCAACTACGTGGTGCTGGCCTTCGTGGTGCTGATCCTGGGCATCATGCTGATGATTCCGGGTATCCAGGTGTCGGTGTACGCGATCCCGGTGTGGTTGGTGGCGATGCTGCTGGCGTACCTGGCCAAAGGCCGTCGTCGGCCGCAGGCCAATGGCGCTGCCGGTACCGTGGCCAAGTAACTGTTTGGCTGCTTGAAAAAACCCGATGTCAGGTGGCTGGCATCGGGTTTTTTGTTGCTTGTCACGGCCTCAGATCTGCTCCAGCAACCAACTGCGAAATGCCCTCAGTGAAGGCAAGGCCTCATTGCGCGGTGGATAGATCAGGTAATAACTGCGCTGGCTGGCAAACGGCGCCCCGGGGCTGAACAGTTCGCCCTTGGCCAACTCTTCCTCCACCAGAATCCTCGGTACCAGGCCGATGCCGATCCCGGCCCGTACCGCCTGAATCAGGTGTGAGGTCAGTTCGAAGCTCGGCCCCAGGCGCATCGCCCGGTGTGGCAGGCCGTGGTGGGAAAACCACTCACCCCAGGCGTGCGGGTTGTTGGCCACGTTCAGCAATACCTCTTCACTGATCCGTGCCGGGCTCCAGCCCTGGGCATCGCCGCCCGCTTCCGGCGGCAAGATCACCACCAGTTCCTCGGCATGCAGCCGATGGCAGATCAGCCCCGGCAGGTCGTGGCTGGCCACGCCGATGGCGGCGTCGATCTCGCTGGTGTCGAAGTTGATCGCTTCGATGCGTGAATGAATATGCACCAGCATGCCCGGGTGGGCGCTGTAGAACGCATGCAGGCGCGGCAGCAGCCACTTCGAGCCGAAGGTGGGCAGGGTGGCCAGGCGCAGGGTGCCGACACCGGACTGGTAGGCCAACGCCTGCAAGGTGGCGCTGCGAATACGCCCCAGTGCTTCGCTCAGCTCGCGTTGGTACAGCCGGCCGACGTCGGTCAGCTGCACCTGGCGGCCCTCGCGACGGAACAGGGTCAGGCCCAGTTGCTGCTCCAGTGCCTGCACCTGGCGGCTGACCGCGCTCTGGGTCAGCGACAGTTCGGCGGCGGCACGGGTGTAGCTTTCATGCCGGGCGGCGGCCTCGAAAGCCAGCAGCAATGACATGGATGGCGTCAGGTGGCGGTAATTCATTCATAAAAGTCATTGATAGCGGCAGGATTATCCGTTTGCCCCTGAAGCGAAACTACAGGAACATTGGCGTATACGTCATCCCTGCATGAAACAATGCATGCCGGAACGACAGGATTCCCGTGAATTAGCCCATGTCAAGAGGCCATCCTTCGATGATCGCCCAGCTGTCGACCCTTGCGCCGAGCGCCAACTACCCCGAATTCCTCGAAGCCCTGCGCAACAGTGGCTTCCGTGGCCAGATCAGCGCCGACTACGGCACCCGTACGGTGCTGGCCACCGACAACTCGATCTACCAGCGCCTGCCGCAGGCGGCGGTGTTCCCGCTGGACGCCGACGACGTGGCGCGCGTGGCCACGCTGATGGGCGAGCCACGCTTCAAGGAGGTCAAGCTGACCCCGCGTGGCGGCGGCACGGGCACCAATGGCCAGTCGCTGACCGACGGCATCGTCGTCGACCTGTCGCGGCACATGAACCAGATTCTCGAAATCAATGTCGAGGAGCGTTGGGTGCGAGTCCAGGCCGGTACCGTCAAGGACCAGCTCAACGCCGCGCTCAAGCCCCACGGCCTGTTCTTCGCCCCTGAGTTGTCCACCTCCAACCGCGCCACCGTCGGCGGCATGATCAACACCGACGCCAGCGGCCAGGGCAGCTGCACCTACGGCAAGACCCGCGACCACGTGCTGGAGTTGCACAGTGTGCTGCTCGGCGGCGAGCGCCTGCACAGCCTGCCGATCGACGACGCCGCGCTGGAACAGGCCTGCGCCGCGCCTGGCCGGGTTGGCGAGGTGTACCGCATGGCCCGGGAGATCCAGGAAACCCAGGCCGAACTGATCGAGACTACCTTCCCCAAGCTCAACCGCTGCCTGACCGGCTATGACCTGGCGCACCTGCGCGACGAGCAGGGCCGCTTCAACCTCAACAGTGTGCTGTGCGGTGCCGAGGGCTCGCTGGGCTATGTGGTCGAAGCCAAGCTCAATGTGCTGCCGATTCCGAAATACGCCGTGCTGGTCAACGTGCGCTACACCAGCTTCATGGACGCCCTGCGCGATGCCAACGCACTGATGGCGCTCAAGCCGCTGTCGATCGAGACGGTCGACTCCAAGGTACTGATGCTGGCGATGAAGGACATCGTCTGGCACAGCGTTGCCGAATACTTCCCGGCCGACCCCGAGCGCCCGACCCTGGGTATCAACCTGGTGGAGTTCTGCGGCGACGAGCCGGCCGAGGTCAACGCCCGGGTCCAGGCGTTCATCGACCACCTGCAGAGCGACACCAGCGTCGAGCGCCTGGGCCACACCCTGGCCGAGGGCGCCGAGGCGGTGACCCGCGTCTACACCATGCGCAAGCGCTCGGTGGGCCTGCTTGGCAACGTCGAGGGCGAAGTGCGCCCGCAACCGTTCGTTGAAGACACCGCCGTGCCACCCGAGCAGCTGGCCGACTACATCGCCGACTTCCGCGCACTGCTCGATGGCTATGGCCTGGCCTATGGCATGTTTGGCCACGTCGACGCCGGCGTGCTGCACGTGCGCCCGGCACTGGACATGAAAGACCCGGCCCAGGCGGCGCTGGTCAAGCCGATTTCCGATGCGGTGGCGGCGCTGACCAAGCGCTATGGTGGCCTGTTGTGGGGCGAGCACGGCAAAGGCCTGCGTTCGGAATACGTGCCGGAGTACTTCGGTGAGCTGTACCCGGCACTGCAGCGCCTCAAGGGGGCCTTCGACCCGTACAACCAGCTGAACCCAGGCAAGATCTGCACGCCGCCAGGCAGCGCCGAAGGCCTGACCCCGGTGGATGGCGTGACCCTGCGCGGTGACCTCGACCGCACCATCGACGAGCGCGTCTGGCAGGACTTCCCCAGCGCCGTGCACTGCAACGGCAACGGCGCCTGCTACAACTACGACCCCAACGACGCCATGTGCCCATCGTGGAAGGCCACCCGCGAGCGCCAGCATTCGCCCAAGGGCCGTGCCTCGCTGATGCGCGAATGGCTGCGCCTGCAAGGCGAGGCCAACATCGACGTGCTGGCGGCGGCGCGCAACAAGGTCTCGTGGCTCAAGGGCCTGCCGGCGCGGCTGCGCAACAACCGCGCACGCAACCAGGGCCAGGAAGACTTCTCCCATGAGGTGTACGACGCCATGGCCGGCTGCCTGGCGTGCAAGTCGTGCGCCGGGCAGTGTCCGATCAAGGTCAATGTGCCGGACTTCCGCTCGCGCTTCCTCGAGCTATACCACGGCCGTTACCAGCGCCCGCTGCGTGACTACCTGATCGGCTCGCTGGAATTCACCATCCCGTACCTGGCCCATGCACCGGGCCTGTACAACGCGGTGATGGGCTCGAAGTGGGTCGGCAAACTGCTGGCGGACAAGGTCGGCATGGTCGACAGCCCACTGATCAGCCGCTTCAACTTCCAGTCGACCCTGACCCGCTGCCGCGTCGGCGTGGCCAGTGTGCCGGCCCTGCGCGAGCTGACCCCGGCCCAGCGCGAGCGCAGCATCGTGCTGGTCCAGGATGCCTTCACCCGCTACTTCGAAACGCCGCTGCTGGCCGCGTTCATCGAGCTGGCCCATCGCCTCGGCCACCGGGTGTTCCTGGCGCCCTACAGCGCCAACGGCAAGCCGCTGCACGTGCAAGGCTTCCTCGGTGCCTTCGCCAAGGCGGCGATCCGCAATGCCACCCAGCTCAAGGCCCTGGCTGACTGCGGCGTGCCGCTGGTGGGCCTGGACCCGGCGATGACCCTGGTCTACCGCCAGGAGTACCAGAAGGTGCCAGGCCTGGAAGAATGCCCGCAGGTGCTGCTGCCGCAGGAGTGGCTGATGGATGTGCTGCCGGAACAGGCGCCTGCCGCGCCGGGCAACTTCCGCCTGATGGCACACTGCACCGAGAAAACCAACGTGCCGGCCAGTACCAAACAGTGGGAACAGGTATTTGCCCGCCTGGGGCTGAAGCTGGTGACCGAGGCGACGGGCTGCTGTGGCATGTCCGGTACCTACGGCCACGAGGCGCGCAACCAGGAGGTTTCACGGACCATCTTCGAGCAGTCGTGGGCGACCAAGCTGGACAAGCAAGGTGAGGCGCTGGCGACCGGCTACTCGTGCCGCAGCCAGGTCAAGCGCATGACCGAGCGGCAGATGCGCCACCCGCTTGAGGTGGTGTTGCAGTACGCCAAGCGTTGACCTTGAGGGGCTTGGGGGCTGCTTTGCAGCCCTTTCGCGGATAAATCCGCTCCTACACATCCTGCAGGAGCGGCTTTAGCCGCGAAGAGGCCCTCAAGGGCGCCACACATTTCAGCTTTCCAGACGCCGGCGGGCCTGTTTGTAAAGATACAGGCTCAACACCAGCCCACAGCTAGCCGCCGCAGCCGCAAACAGAAACATCGAAGCAAAGCCGAACCCCGACGCCACCGCTCCCACCAGCGGCCCGGTAATCCCCAGCGACAAGTCGATGAACAGCGAATACGCCCCCACCGCCGCCCCGCGGTTGGCCGCCGACACTTGGTTCACCGCCTCCACGCCCAGCGCCGGGAACACCAGCGAGAAGCCGAAACCACTCAGCGCCGCCCCCGCCAACGCCATCTCGGCATTCGGCGCCAGCCACAGCATTAGCAGCCCAAGGGTTTCCACCGACAGGCAAACGATTGCCACCCGGAACCCGCCAATCCGGTTGATCAAGTTGCCGAACAGCAACCGCGCACAAATGAAACTGGCGCCGAACAGGCTCAGGGTCAGTGCCGCATTGGCCCAGCCGCGGCTGGCGTAATACAGGGTGATGAAGGTGGCGATGGTGCCGAAGCCGATCGAGCCGAGGGCCAGCCCCGAGCCATGCGCAAACACTTTGCCCAGCACCTGCATGAACGGCAGGCGCTTGCCACTGACCACAGGCGCTGCGCGTTTCGGCCAGGCCAGCAGCAGGCCCAGCGTGCACAACAGGAGGATGCTCACCCCCATGCTCCACAGCCCCAGGCTCTTGACCATCAGTACGCCCAAGGGCGCGCCGATGGCCAGCGCGCCATAGCTGGCGATGCCGTTCCAGGAAATGACCTTGGCCGTGTGCTCGGCACCGACCCGGCCGATGCCCCAGCCGATCGAGCCGGAACCCACCAGGCTTTCCGCGCTGCCCAGCACCAGGCGGCCGACCAGCAGGCAGCCCAGGCTGACCCAGGGCAGGTCGGTGAGGAAGGCGCAGGCCAGGATGAACACGCCGCTCAGGCCGCAGCCGGCCAGGCCATACATGACCGCCTTCTTGCTGCCGTGGTTGTCGATGATACGGCTGGCGGTAGGGCGGCTGAGCAGGGTGGCAAGGTACTGCACGCTGATCACAAGGCCCGCGATCACGGCGCTGAAGCCGAGGTCGTTGTGCACGTAGCCGGGCAACACGGCGAGGGGGATGCCGATGTTCAGGTAGCCGATGAAGGTGAAGAGGACGATGGAAACGACTTGCAGGGTGACCGCAAGAGGGCGCGGTGAGTCAGGCATGGGGGGCTTCGTGGCAGAGGTTCGTGACGGTGTGAAAACGTGATGACGGGGGTAGCCCGCAGGTCAGCCGTTTTCACACAGTCGCAGGGATGCGCGGTTTATTCCTGGTCAGCGCTGGATTGGTCGTCACCATCCTGATCGACGGCAGGCGTCGGTTCGGCGTGGACGGTAACGGATGGCTCTTCTGGGTTCAGGCTTGGGAAGGGAAGATTCGGGATTTCATGCATCTCGTCGTTCCTCGCAAGTGTGAGTGAAAAGTCTGCGCCAGGCGCGTTCGAAGCTTCGTAAAGCTGGGGCAGGATACACAAGTCTGGATGACAGTTTGTAACTTTTCCCGGTCGCTTGTCGGTTTTACGGGCGGATACCGGACAGTTTGCGGGCAAAAAAACAGGGCCTTGCGGCCCTGTTCGTGGTGCTTACTTACGGCCTTCAGTCGTCTCGGCGACCTTGTCGGTGCGTGCGCACATGATGAAGTCATTGCGGTGCAAGCCCTTGATCGAGTGGCTCCACCAGGTCACGGTGACTTTGCCCCATTCGGTCATCAGGCCAGGGTGGTGGCCTTCGGCTTCGGCGATCTCGCCCACGGCATTGGTGAAGGCCAGGGCCTGCTTGAAGTTCTTGAACAGGAACACGCGCTCCAGTTCCATGTGGCCGTCGCGGACTTCGATGTTCCAGTCCGGGATCTCGCGGATCAGCTCGGCCAGTTCCTCGTCGGTGACCTTGGGTGCGTCAGCGCGGCAGGCTTCACAGTGGGCTTGATTCAAGGCATTCATGGGTGTGGTTTCCGCTTCGAGTTGTTATCGGCAAGGCGCTCAGGCAGCGACCTTGGGTGGAAATTTCGGTGCGTGCAGCCCCAGCTGCATGGCTTGCTGGACCATGCCCATGATGTCTTCATGGGCCAGGTCGAACAGGCGCTTCATGTTCGGCAGCACGAAGTACAGCGGCTGCAGGATGTCGATACGGTACGGCGTGCGCATGCACTCGATCGGGTCGAAGGCCTGGTGCTCAGGTTCGCCAGAAAGACTGTAGACGGTCTCTTTCGGCGAAGAGAGGATGCCGCCGCCATAGATCTTGCGACCCTGCGCGGTCTCCATCAGGCCGAACTCGATGGTCATCCAGTACAGGCGCGCCAGGTACACGCGTTGTTCCTTGGTCGCGGCCAGGCCGAGCTTGCCGTAGGTGTGGGTGAATTCGGCGAAGAACGGGTTGGTCAACAGCGGGCAGTGGCCGAAGATCTCGTGGAAGATGTCCGGTTCCTGCAGGTAGTCCAGTTCTTCCGGGGTGCGGATGAAGGTGGCGACCGGGAAGCGTTTGCTCGCCAGCAGCTCGAAGAAGGTCTGGAAGGGGATCAGCGCCGGTACCCGGGCGACCTGCCAGCCGGTGGTGGCGCCCAGCACCTTGTTGACCTCGCCCAGTTGCGGAATGCGCTCATGGGGCAGCTTGAGCTGGTCGATGCCGTCCAGGTACTCCTGGCACGCGCGGCCTTCGATGACTTTCAGCTGGCGGGTGATCAGGGTGTTCCATACCGCATGCTCTTGCTGCGGGTAATCGATAAAACCATGCGCATCGGGCTCGCGTGCCACGTATTGCGTCTGTTTCATGTGGCTCTCCTGGTGAGGGCTTTTCTTGTTATGTCCACGACATGACTTAGGAATATCCCTTCACCGGATGATTTGCACGAGGGCAGGCCCTGCTGGCGGGGGCCCTTTGATCTGCCTTGCGTAACGATAATTTTACAAAATGCCCGGCATGCCGGAAAATCCGGGTCATCAAGCTGCCTTTTAGGTGGTTTTTGTCAGCTTATCTTTACGACTTTTCCGCGCGAGGTTGAAAAACCTCGCCGCTTCGAGAGCATCCATGCGTATCAAAGTGCACTGCCAGAACCGCATCGGCATCCTTCGCGACATCCTCAACCTGCTGGTGGAATACGGCATCAACGTATTGCGCGGCGAGGTGGGGGGTGACCATGGCAACGCCATCTACCTGCACTGCCCGAACCTGATCAATCTGCAGTTCCAGGCATTGCGGCCCAAGTTCGAGTCGATTGCCGGTGTGTTCGGGGTCAAGCGCGTCGGCCTGATGCCCAGCGAGCGCCGGCACATGGAGCTCAATGCGTTGCTTGGCGCGCTGGACTTCCCGGTGCTGTCGATCGACATGGGCGGCAGCATCGTCGCCGCCAACCGCAGTGCGGCGCAGTTGCTCGGGGTGCGCGTCGACGAAGTGCCGGGCATGCCGCTGGCGCGCTATGTCGAGGACTTCGACCTGCCTGAGCTGGTGCGCGCCAACAAGTCGCGCATCAATGGCCTGCGCATCAAGGTCAAGGGGGATGTGTTCCTGGCCGATATCGCGCCGCTGCAATCCGAGCACGACGAAAGCGAGGCGTTGGCCGGTGCCGTGCTGACCCTGCACCGCGCCGACCGCATCGGTGAGCGCATCTATAACGTGCGTAAACAGGAGTTGCGCGGATTTGACAGTATTTTCCAGAGCTCGCGGGTAATGGCGGCAGTGGTGCGCGAGGCGCGGCGCATGGCCCCGCTGGATGCGCCGTTGCTGATCGAAGGTGAGACCGGCACCGGCAAGGAGTTGCTGGCCCGCGCCTGCCACCTGGCCAGCCCGCGTGGCCAGGCGCCTTTGATGGCGCTCAACTGCGCCGGCCTGCCTGAGTCGATGGCCGAAACCGAGTTGTTCGGTTATGGCCCTGGGGCTTTCGAGGGGGCGCGTGCCGAGGGCAAGCTGGGGCTGCTGGAGTTGACTGCTGGGGGTACCTTGTTCCTCGATGGCGTGGGGGAGATGAGCCCGCGCCTGCAGGTCAAGCTGCTGCGCTTCTTGCAGGATGGTTGCTTCCGCCGTGTCGGCAGCGACGAAGAGGTGTACCTGGATGTGCGGGTGATCTGTGCCACCCAGGTGGACCTGTCCGAACTGTGCGCCCGTGGCGAGTTCCGCCAGGACCTGTATCACCGGCTCAACGTGCTGTCGCTGCACATTCCGCCGCTGCGCGAGTGCATGGACGGATTGGAAGGTCTGGTACAGCACTTCCTCGACCAGGCCAGCCGACAGATCGGCTGCGTCATGCCGCGCCTGGCGCCAGCGGCCATGGACAAGCTCAGCCAGTATCACTGGCCGGGTAATGTGCGGCAGCTGGAGAACGTGTTGTTCCAGGCCGTTTCGTTATGCGAGGGCGGGGTGGTGAAAGGGGAGCATATTCGCTTGCCGGACTATGGCGTGCGGCAACCGTTGGGCGAGTTTTCGCTGGACGGGGATCTTGCGCAGATTGTCGGACGATTTGAAAAGGCGGTACTGGAAAGTCTGATGGGCGAGTTTCCAAGTAGCCGGGCATTGGGTAAACGCCTGGGGGTTTCCCATACGACGATTGCCAATAAGTTGCGGGATTATTCGCTGGGCAAGTCGGCAGATTAAATAGCGGTTATTTAATAGTCCGTTAACGTGCATGGCGGCGCGGAAGTTGTGGGTGGGCAACAACGCGAACGGGGCCCGACAGGGCCCCGATTCAAGGTGTCAGCCGTTGGAGCAGCCGTTCCCCATCACGCGGTATTCGAGAATGTGCTTCTGGCCCTTGGAGTCCTCGTAGGTCATGCGGGCGGGCACGACTTCACACACGTTGGGCACTTCGCTCATGGAGATGACGCGAGCAATGTCCAGGTGCTGCGAGTAACTGTACTGTTCAACCGGAATCTGCTCGACATTGTTTGCTTCGCCGGCCATCGCCGCGCCGCAAAGACCGCCAAGTACCAATACCAGTAAAGCTTTCATTTTCATTTTACCTGTCTAAGGTCGTGAGGGGGCACGCGGCGCTTGTGGCGCCGCGAGTACAGCCAAAGTTCAACTATAAAAATTAGAGGGGGATTAACCGATTGCCTTCGTGGGGGCTGTTTCCAGTAGTTAATCGCCTTGCCGTTGCTGGCGAGGTGAATCTTATGCCTGGGCAACTAAGGGAAACAGATGGCGTTTTGATAAAGTTTTTTTGCCTTTTTCCAGATTCTGTAACAATCCCCCGGCAGGCGCGATCGCATTTTCCCCTGGCCGGGCCGGCGGCTGCGGGCTAGAGCCTTCCGCGCCGTTCACATGAAGATTTTCCGGTCGCGCTACTACCATCGTCGTATGGTTTTTCCCGCTCTGGTACAGTTACAAACGATTCCATACAACAACAACTATTACACCGAGGTAACACAGATGAGTGCGGCTCCACTGTATCCCGTTCGTCCCGAGGTTGCGGCCACTACCCTGACCGACGAGGCCACCTACAAGGCCATGTACCAGCAATCGGTGATCAACCCGGATGGCTTCTGGCGCGAGCAGGCCCAGCGTCTGGACTGGATCAAGCCGTTCACCAAGGTCAAGCAGACCTCGTTCGACGACCACCATGTCGATATCAAGTGGTTTGCCGACGGCACTCTCAACGTTTCCTCCAACTGCCTGGACCGCCACCTCGAAGAGCGCGGCGACCAGCTGGCAATCATCTGGGAAGGCGACGACCCTTCCGAACACCGCAACATCACCTACCGCGAGCTGCACGAGCAGGTCTGCAAGTTCGCCAACGCCCTGCGTGGCCAGGACGTGCATCGTGGTGATGTGGTGACTATCTACATGCCGATGATCCCCGAGGCCGTGGTGGCCATGCTGGCCTGCGCCCGCATCGGTGCCATCCACTCGGTGGTATTCGGTGGTTTCTCCCCGGAAGCCCTGGCTGGCCGGATCATCGACTGCAAGTCGAAGATCGTCATCACCGCTGACGAAGGCCTGCGTGGCGGCCGTCGCACCCCGCTCAAGGGCAATGTCGACCTGGCGCTGACCAACCCGGAAACCAACAGCGTGCAGAAGATCATCGTGTGCAAGCGCACCGGTGGCGACATCGCCTGGCACCAGCACCGCGACATCTGGTACGAAGACCTGATGAAAGTGGCCTCCAGCCACTGCGCGCCGAAGGAAATGGGCGCCGAGGAGCCGCTGTTCATCCTTTATACCTCTGGCTCCACCGGCAAGCCGAAGGGCGTGCTGCACACCACCGGTGGTTACCTGGTGTATGCCGCGCTGACCCATGAGCGCGTGTTCGACTATCGCCCGGGCGAAGTCTACTGGTGCACCGCCGACGTCGGCTGGGTCACCGGTCACAGCTACATCGTCTACGGCCCGCTGGCCAATGGCGCAACCACGCTGCTGTTCGAAGGGGTGCCGAACTACCCGGACATCACCCGCGTGTCGAAGATCGTCGACAAGCACAAGGTCAATATCCTCTACACCGCACCGACCGCCATCCGCGCCATGATGGCCGAAGGGCAGGCAGCCGTTGCCGGCGCCGACGGTTCCAGCCTGCGCCTGCTGGGCTCGGTGGGCGAGCCGATCAACCCCGAGGCCTGGAACTGGTACTACAAGACCGTGGGCAAGGAGCGTTGCCCGATCGTCGACACCTGGTGGCAGACCGAGACCGGTGGCGTGCTGATCAGCCCGCTGCCGGGTGCCACGCCGCTCAAGCCGGGTTCGGCGACCCGTCCGTTCTTCGGGGTGGTGCCGGCGCTGGTGGATAACCTGGGCAACCTGATCGAAGGGGCTGCCGAAGGCAACCTGGTGATCCTCGATTCCTGGCCGGGCCAGTCGCGCTCGCTGTACGGCGACCACGACCGCTTCGTCGACACCTACTTCAAGACCTTCCGCGGCATGTACTTCACCGGCGACGGCGCACGGCGTGACGAGGATGGCTACTACTGGATCACCGGCCGCGTGGACGACGTGCTCAACGTGTCCGGCCACCGCATGGGTACCGCCGAGATCGAAAGCGCCATGGTCGCCCACGCCAAGGTGGCGGAGGCAGCAGTGGTCGGTGTGCCGCACGACATCAAGGGGCAGGGCATCTATGTCTATGTCACCCTCAATGCCGGTATCGAGCCGAGCGAGCAGCTGCGCCTGGAGCTGAAGAACTGGGTGCGCAAGGAAATCGGCCCGATCGCTTCGCCGGATGTGATCCAGTGGGCGCCGGGCCTGCCGAAAACCCGTTCTGGCAAGATCATGCGACGTATCCTGCGCAAGATCGCCACGGCCGAGTACGATGCCCTGGGTGACATCTCGACCCTGGCTGACCCAGGTGTGGTGCAACACCTGATCGATACCCACAAGGCGATGAGCCTGGCTTCGGCCTGACAAGCCCGCGTTACCGATGGTGCAAAACCCCGCCAGGGCAACCGGCGGGGTTTTTGCTTTACTGTTACCCGACAATCATCGGTAACTCTTCTGTCACCGATTTCGCACAGGAACGGGGCGCACGGAAACAGTTCCGTGCCATTTCGGTGCGTTCGCGCGGCCATTTTCAGCAAGGTGAAACGCTACACTTGCCGTATTGCAAGGGTTTGCCAATAATAGGCCCGCTAATTGCTTGGCTAACAGGTTATTTCTCTCGAGCTCTTGCATGATTTGCAAAAGCTGTCAACATCGCCCGCCGCGATTTCAAGCGCTTCTATAAGTAGTTGTCGCTTTGAAGAAATATCGACTACCGGGCTGTCGTTAAAATGCCACTCACTCGCTCGTGGTCTGCGACCTTGGTCGAAACCTGCGCGGCTCGCGTTGTACCCATTCGCATATCGGGCAGTTGTTACCCCTGCCTCGTATTGCCCCGTACCGATGGAGTTACCTGATGAAGAAGCTCGCACTGCTTGGCGCCCTGGCGCTTTCCGTGTTTTCCCTGGTATCGCAGGCCGATGAAAAACCGTTGAAGATCGGCATCGAAGCCGCTTACCCACCGTTCGCCTCCAAAGCGCCGGACGGCAGCATCGTCGGTTTCGACTACGACATCGGCAACGCCCTGTGTGAAGAGATGAAGGTCAAGTGCACCTGGGTCGAGCAAGAGTTCGACGGCCTGATCCCGGCGCTTAAAGTGCGCAAGATCGACGCCATTCTGTCGTCCATGTCGATCACCGATGATCGCAAGAAGTCGGTCGACTTCACCAAGCGCTACTACCTGACCCCAGCGCGCCTGGTCATGAAGGAAGGCACCACCGTCAGTGACAGCCTCGACGAGCTCAAGGGCAAGAAGATCGGTGTGCAGCGTGGTTCGATCCACGACCGCTTCGCCAAGGAAGTGCTGGCTCCGAAAGGTGCAACCGTTGTGCCTTACGGCACCCAGAACGAAATCTACCTGGACGTCGCCGCCGGCCGCCTGGACGGCACCGTGGCCGACGCCACCCTGCTTGAAGACGGCTTCCTGAAAACCGACGCCGGCAAGGGCTTCGCCTTCGTCGGCCCATCGTTCACCGACGTGAAGTACTTCGGTGACGGCGTCGGCATCGCCGTGCGCAAAGGCGACGACGCCAACCGCGAGCGCATCAACAAGGCCATCGACGCCATCCGCGCCAACGGCAAGTACAAAGAAATCGAGAAGAAGTACTTCAACTTCGACATCTACGGTCCAGACTCGAACTAAGACGTCGGGTTTCACCTGTGCAATGGTGCAAACAGCAGAGGCTCTGAGGTTTGCACCATTTTTCATTCCCAAGCCCTGAGGAATCCCAATCATGTTGAAAGGCTATGGGGCAGTCATCCTCGACGGGGCGTGGCTGACGCTACAGCTCGCCTTGTCGTCGATGGCCCTGGCCATCGTCCTCGGCCTGATCGGCGTGGCGCTGCGTTTGTCGCCGGTGCGCTGGCTGGCCTGGCTGGGGGATCTGTATTCCACGGTGATTCGTGGTATCCCCGACCTGGTCCTGATCCTGCTGATCTTCTACGGCGGCCAGGACCTCATCAACCGGGTGGCGCCGCTGCTCGGCTATGACGACTACATCGACCTGAATCCGCTGGTGGCCGGTATCGGCACGCTGGGCTTCATTTTCGGTGCGTACCTGTCGGAAACCTTCCGTGGTGCGTTCCTCGGTATCCCCAAGGGCCAGGCCGAAGCCGGCGTGGCCTATGGCATGAGCGCGCGCCAGGTGTTCTTCCGCATCCAGGTGCCGCAGATGATCCGCCTGGCCATTCCCGGTTTCACCAACAACTGGCTGGTGCTGACCAAGGCCACGGCGCTGATTTCGGTGGTCGGCCTGCAGGATATGATGTTCAAGGCCAAGCAGGCGGCTGACGCCACCCGCGAGCCTTTCACCTTCTTCCTTGCCGTGGCCGCGCTGTACCTGGTGATCACCAGTCTTTCGCTGCTGGCGCTGAAGTATCTGGAGCGCCGCTATTCGGTAGGCGTCAAGGTGGCTGAACTATGATTTTCGACTACAACGTCGTCTGGGAAGCCATGCCGCTGTACCTCGGCGGCCTGCTGACCACCCTCAAGCTGCTGGCGCTGTCGCTGCTGTTCGGCCTGCTGGCGGCCGTTCCGCTGGGCCTGATGCGGGTGTCCAAGCAGCCGCTGGTGAACATGGGTGCGTGGCTGTATACCTACGTCATCCGTGGCACGCCGATGCTGGTGCAGCTGTTCCTGATCTACTACGGCCTGGCTCAGTTCGAGGCGGTGCGCGAGAGTATCTTCTGGCCGTGGCTGTCCAGTGCGACCTTCTGCGCCTGCCTGGCGTTTGCCATCAACACCAGCGCCTACACCGCGGAAATCATCGCCGGCAGCCTCAAGGCCACGCCCCATGGCGAGATCGAGGCGGCCAAGGCCATGGGCATGTCACGCATGAAGATGTACCGCCGCATCCTGCTGCCGTCGGCCTTGCGCCGGGCACTGCCGCAGTACAGCAACGAAGTGATCATGATGCTGCAGACCACCAGCCTGGCGTCGATCGTTACCTTGATCGACATCACTGGTGCCGCGCGCACGGTCAATGCCCAGTACTACCTGCCTTTCGAGGCCTACATCACGGCGGGCGTGTTCTACCTGTGCCTGACCTTCATCCTGGTGCGCCTGTTCAAGATGGCCGAACGCCGCTGGCTCGGCTACCTGGCGCCGCGCAAGCACTGAACGCTCTGTGAGAACCGACAGCATGTACAAACTCGAAGTCAAAGACCTGCACAAGCGCTACGGCAGCCATGAAGTACTCAAGGGCGTGTCCCTGGCGGCGAAAGCAGGCGATGTGATCAGCATCATCGGCTCCAGCGGTTCGGGCAAGTCGACCTTCCTGCGCTGCATCAACCTGCTCGAGCAGCCGCATGCAGGCAAGATTCTGCTCAACAATGAAGAGCTCAAGCTGGTGCCGGGCAAGGATGGCGCGCTCAAGGCCTCCGACCCGCGCCAGTTGCAGCGCATGCGCTCGCGCCTGTCGATGGTGTTCCAGCACTTCAACCTGTGGTCGCACATGACCGCGCTGGAGAACATCATCGAAGCACCGGTGCACGTGCTGGGGATGAACAAGAAGGAGGCCCTGGAGAAGGCCGAGCACTACCTGGCCAAGGTGGGTGTGGCCCACCGCAAGGACGCCTTCCCTGGGCACATGTCCGGCGGTGAACAGCAGCGCGTGGCGATTGCCCGGGCCCTGGCCATGGAGCCAGAGGTCATGTTGTTCGACGAACCGACCTCGGCGCTCGACCCCGAGCTGGTGGGTGATGTGCTCAAGGTCATGCAGGCCCTGGCCCAGGAAGGCCGGACCATGGTCGTGGTGACCCACGAAATGGGCTTTGCCCGTGAAGTGTCGAACCAGCTGGTGTTCCTGCACAAAGGCCTGGTCGAAGAAACCGGTTGCCCGCGTGAAGTGCTGGCCAACCCGCAATCGGAGCGGCTCAAGCAGTTCCTCTCCGGCAGCCTGAAGTAAAAGGCTGCACCTTTGCACCAGAATAGGGCATGCTGCGCAGCGAGCGCAGCCTGACCCGGCGCCACAGACTCGAACGAACCCAGGTTTCGGACCGCACCCTATGACCACCCAGCGAATCGGTTTTCTCATCTGGCCAAGTACCAAGCCTTTGACCCTGGCGCTGGCGGAGGAAGTGTTGCTGGTCGCCCAGCGGGTGCACCCGGAAGTGGTCTACGAGACCGTCTTCCTCCAGGCGGAGCCTGCCGTGGAGGGCGCCTGGCGTTTGCCGGGCGAGCCATGGAACGGGCGCCTGGAAGGCTGCCAAAAATTGTTCCTGCTGGCCGACGATCTGCCCCAGGCAGTGGGTTCGGCGCTGTCGGCGGCGCTCAAGCAGCTGGCGCGCAGTGGTTGCCTGATCGGTGGCCTGTCCGCCGGGGTGTATCCGCTGGCCATGCTTGGCCTGCTCGACGGTTATCGCGCTGCGGTGCATTGGCGCTGGCAGGACGACTTTGCCGAGCGCTTCCCCAAGGTGATCGCCACCAGCCACTTGTTCGACTGGGACCGTGATCGCCTGACTGCCTGCGGTGGCATGGCCGTGACCGACCTGCTGCTGGCGGTACTGGCCCGCGATCACGGGGCGGAGCTGGCTGGGGCAGTGTCCGAGGAGCTGGTGGTCGAGCGCATTCGCGAAGGGGGCGAGCGCCAGCGCATTCCGTTGCAGAACCGCCTTGGGTCGAGCCATCCGAAGCTGACTCAGGCCGTGCTGTTGATGGAAGCCAACATCGAAGAGCCGCTGACCACTGACGAAATCGCCCAGCATGTGTGCGTGTCTCGCCGGCAGCTGGAGCGGATCTTCAAGCAGTACCTGAACCGCGTGCCGAGCCAGTATTACCTGGAGCTGCGGCTGAACAAGGCGCGGCAGATGCTGATGCAGACCAGCAAGTCGATCATCCAGATCGGGTTGTCCTGTGGTTTTTCCTCAGGGCCGCATTTTTCCAGTGCCTATCGCAATTTCTTCGGCGCGACGCCGCGGGAAGACCGCAACCAGCGGCGCAGCAGCAGCCCGTTCGAACTGAGCTCGGCGCCCGCTGAAAAGGGCTGATATTTCCTTCTCCTGTGCCGGCCCTTTGTTAATGTGCACACCCGTTCACCCAGCCCCCTCTCTCCCGTACACTGCGCGATTGCGACAGTGTTTGTCGCATTGCCGAAAGCCTGGGTAAAACTGGGTTTTGCGCTGTAACAAGTTGTCGCTTGGCCGCAAGGACAGGCGCGGATCAGTCCTTACAATCCCCCCATCGCTCGCCACTTCCAGGCCAGCGTTCCTCTTCAGGAGACTCAGATGTCCGTTGAGCAAGCCCCGGTGCAACGTGCCGATTTCGACCAGGTCATGGTCCCCAATTATTCTCCGGCGGCCTTCATTCCTGTGCGAGGCGAGGGTTCCCGCGTCTGGGACCAGTCGGGCCGCGAGCTCATCGACTTTGCCGGCGGTATCGCGGTGAATGCCCTGGGCCATTGCCACCCGGCACTGGTCAAGGCCCTGACCGAACAGGCCAACACCCTCTGGCACGTATCCAACGTCTTCACCAACGAGCCGGCCCTGCGCCTGGCGCACAAACTGGTCGACGCCACCTTTGCCGACCGTGCGTTCTTCTGCAACTCCGGCGCCGAGTCGAACGAGGCCGCTTTCAAGCTGGCCCGTCGGGTCGCCCACGACCGCTTCGGCCCTGAGAAGCACGAAATCATCGCCACCGTGAACAGCTTCCACGGTCGCACCCTGTTCACCGTCAGCGTCGGTGGCCAGCCGAAGTACTCCGACGGCTTCGGCCCGAAGATCACCGGCATCAGCCACGTGCCCTACAACGACCTGGAAGCGCTGAAGGCACAGATTTCCGACAAGACCTGCGCCGTGGTGATCGAACCGATCCAGGGCGAGAGCGGTGTGGTGCCGGCCGACAAGGCCTACCTGGAAGGCGCGCGCAAGCTGTGCGACGAGCACAACGCCCTGCTGATCTTCGACGAAGTGCAGACCGGCGTCGGCCGCACCGGCTCGCTGTACGCCTACCAGCACTACGGCGTCACCCCGGACATCCTGACCAGCGCCAAGAGCCTGGGCGGCGGTTTCCCGATCGGTGCCATGCTGACCACCACCGACATCGCCAAGCACCTGGCCGTCGGCACCCACGGCACCACCTATGGCGGCAACCCGCTGGGCTGCGCCGTCGCCTGCGCCGTGCTGGACGTGGTCAATACCCCGGAAACCCTGGCTGGTATCAAGGCCAAACACGAGCGTTTCAAGTCCCGCCTGGAAAAGATCGGCCAGCAGTACGGCCTGTTCAGCCAGGTGCGTGGCGTCGGCCTGCTGATCGGCTGCGTGCTGACCGAAGCCTGGCAGGGCAAGGCCAAGGACGTGCTCAACGCCGCTGAAAAACAAGGCGTGATGGTGCTGCAGGCCGGCCCGGATGTGGTCCGCTTCGCGCCAAGCCTGGTGGTCGAAGATGCCGACATCGACGAAGGCCTGGACCGCTTCGAACGCGCTGTGGCGCAACTGACCAAGGGCTGATCGGCCTGCGGTCCTTTCGCCGACCCGGTCCGGGTCGGTGAAACTTGAATTCCAGTGCGGGTGCCGCTGTGCCCGCCGTTTTTCCGTGCCGTCCTGAATGGCCCGTTTTTCCAAAGGAGTGACACCATGCTGGTGATGCGCCCCGCGCAAATGGCGGATCTGAACGAAGTGCAGCGCATGGCTGCCGACAGCCCCGTTGGTGTCACTTCGCTGCCGGACGATGCCGCCCGCCTGGGCGACAAGATTGCCGCCTCTGAAACCTCCTTCGCTGCTGAGGTCAGTTTCAACGGTGAAGAGAGCTACTTCTTCGTGCTCGAAGACAGCGAGACTGGCCAGCTTGCCGGCTGCTCGGCCATCGTTGCCTCGGCTGGCTATTCCGAGCCGTTCTACAGCTTCCGCAACGAGACCTTCGTGCACGCCTCGCGGGAGCTGAAGATCCACAACAAGATCCATGTCCTGTCGCTGTGCCACGACCTCACCGGCAACAGCCTGCTGACCAGCTTCTATGTGTTGCCGGAGCTGGTGAACAGTGGCTGGGCCGAGCTCAACTCCCGTGGCCGCCTGCTGTTCATGGCCTCGCACCCGGAGCGCTTCGCCGATTCGGTGGTCACCGAAATCGTCGGCTACAGCGACGAGCAGGGCGAATCGCCGTTCTGGGATGCCATCGGTCGGAACTTCTTCGACCTCAACTACGCCCATGCCGAGCGCCTGTGCGGCCTGAAGAGCCGCACCTTCCTCGCCGAGCTGATGCCGCATTATCCGATCTACGTGCCGCTGCTGCCGGATGAAGCCCAGGAAGCCATGGGCCAGGTGCACCCGCGGGCGCAGATCACCTTCGACATCCTCATGCGCGAAGGCTTCGAGACCGAGCACTACATCGACATCTTTGACGGCGGGCCGACCTTGCATGCGCGAACCTCGGGCATCCGTTCGATCGCCCAGAGCCGTGTGGTGCCGGTCAAGGTCGACGACACCCCGGTCAAGGGCGGGCGCCCGTACCTGGTGTGCAACGGCCAGTTGCAGGATTACCGCGCAGTGCTGCTGGAGCTGGACTGGGTGCCGGGCAAGCCGGTCAGCCTGAGCAGCCAGGCGGCCGAGGCCCTGGGGGTAGGCGAGGGCGCCAGCGTGCGCTTGGTCGCAGCCTGAGCTTCGCACAAGCCGGAACGTTGAGTTTCGCGGCAGGCACTGGCCGCCGCACAAGGAGATAGCATGATCGTTCGTCCTGTACGCAGCAGCGATTTACCCGCGCTGATCGAATTGGCCCGCAGCACCGGCACCACTGGGTTGACCACCCTGCCGGCCAACGAGGAGCGCCTCGGCCACCGTGTCGGCTGGGCCGAGAAGAGCTTCCGTGGCGAAGCCGAGCGTGGCGACACCGACTACCTGTTCGTGCTGGAGAACGACGAAGGCCTGGTGGTCGGCATCAGCGCCATCGCCGGTGCCGTGGGCCTGCGTGAGCCTTGGTACAACTACCGGGTCGGCCTGACAGTCAGTGCCTCCCAGGAGCTGAAGATCTACCGCGAAATCCCCACGCTGTTCCTGGCCAACGACCTGACCGGCAACTCCGAGCTGTGCTCGCTGTTCCTGCGCAGTGATTACCGCTCCGGGCTCAACGGCCGCCTGCTGTCGCGTGCGCGCATGCTGTTCATTGCCGAGTTCCCTGAGCTGTTCGGCAACAAGATCATCGCCGAAATGCGCGGCATGTCCGACGAGCAAGGCCGTTCGCCGTTCTGGGAAAGCCTGGGCCGGCACTTCTTCAAGATGGAGTTCAGCCAGGCCGACTACCTCACCGGCGTGGGCAACAAGTCGTTCATTGCCGAGCTGATGCCCAAGTTCCCGCTGTACACCTGCTTCCTGTCCGAAGCCGCGCGCAATGTCATCGGCCGTGTGCACACCGACACCGAGCCTGCGCTGGCGATGCTCAAGCAGGAAGGCTTCAGCTACCAGGGCTATGTCGACATCTTCGACGCCGGCCCGGCCATCGAATGCGAGACCTCGAAGATCCGCGCCGTGCGCGACAGCGAGACCCTCGTGCTGGCCGTGGGTACGCCGGGCGATGACGCGACCCCTTACATCATCCACAACCGCAAGCGCGACGACTGCCGCATTACTGCCGCGCCAGCGCGCCTGGCCGCAGGCACCCTGGTGGTCGACCCGCAGACCGCCAAGCGCCTGCGCATGGGCGCCGGCGACAACGTGCGCGCCGTGCCGCTGTCGGCAAGCCGGGAGGCCCAGTAAATGACCACACATTACATCGCAGGCAACTGGCTGGCTGGCCAGGGCGAAGCCCTGCAGTCGCTCAACCCGGTGACTCAGGCAGTGGTCTGGCAAGGGCAGGGCGCCGATGCGGGCCAGGTTGACGCAGCCGTCAAGGCGGCCCGCCAGGCATTCACGGCCTGGGCGCAACTGAGCCTGGAAGCGCGTATCGACGTGCTGGAGAAATTCGCCGAGCAGCTGAAGCAGCATGCCGAGGCGCTGGCCCACTGCATCGGTGAGGAAACCGGCAAGCCGCTGTGGGAATCGGCCACGGAAGTGACCAGCATGGTCAACAAGGTGGCGATCTCGGTGCAGAGCTACCGTGAGCGTACCGGCGAAAAGAGCGGCCCGCTGGCCGATGCCACGGCGGTGCTGCGGCACAAGCCCCATGGCGTGGTGGCGGTGTTCGGCCCTTACAACTTCCCCGGTCATTTGCCCAATGGCCATATCGTGCCGGCGCTGCTGGCGGGCAACTGCGTGGTGTTCAAACCCAGCGAGCTGACCCCCAAGGTCGCCGAACTGACGGTCAACTGCTGGATCGCCGCCGGCCTGCCGGCTGGTGTGCTCAACCTGGTTCAAGGCGCCCGGGAAACCGGCGTGGCGCTGGCTGCCAACCCGGGTATCGACGGTCTGTTCTTCACGGGCTCCAGCCGCACCGGCAACCTCTTGCACCAGCAGTTCGCCGGCCGCCCGGACAAGATCCTCGCCCTGGAAATGGGCGGTAACAACCCGCTGCTGGTGGATGAGGTCAAGGACCTTGATGCCGCGGTGTACACCATTATCCAGTCGGCATTCATCTCTGCTGGCCAGCGCTGCACCTGTGCGCGCCGCCTGCTGGTGCCGCAGGGCGCCTGGGGCGATGCGCTGATCGCGCGGCTGGTCGAGGTGTGCCGGAGCATTACCGTCGGTGCCTTCGACCAGCAGCCCGCGCCGTTCATGGGCTCGGTGATTTCGCTGCAGGCAGCGCAGGCACTGATCGCGGCCCAGGCCGAACTGTTGGCCAAGGGCGCCGTGAAGCTGCTGGCCATGACCCAGCCGCAGGCCGGCGCCGCGCTGCTGACGCCCGGCATTCTCGATGTCACGGCCGTGGCCGAGCGCCCTGACGAAGAGTTTTTCGGCCCGCTGCTGCAGGTCATCCGCTACGCCGACTTCGATGCCGCCATCGACGAGGCCAACAACACTCAATACGGCCTGGCCGCCGGCTTGCTGTCCGATTCCCGTGCGCGCTACCAGTACTTCTGGTTGCGCAGCCGTGCCGGGATCGTCAACTGGAACAAGCAGCTGACCGGCGCCGCCAGCAGTGCGCCGTTTGGTGGCGTGGGCGCCAGTGGCAACCACCGCGCCAGTGCCTACTACGCAGCCGATTACTGCGCTTACCCCGTGGCTTCGCTGGAGACCGCCAGCCTTGCCCTGCCGGCGACCCTGACGCCGGGCGTCACCCTATAACAACAGGTCACGGAGCCTAGCCGATGAAATCCTATGAAGTGAATTTTGATGGCCTGGTGGGGCCTACCCACAACTACGGCGGCCTGTCCTACGGTAACGTGGCTTCGCAGAGCAACAGCCAGCAAGGCTCCAACCCGCGCGAAGCGGCGCGCCAGGGCCTGGCCAAGATGAAAGCGCTGGCCGACATGGGCTTCAAGCAGGGCGTGCTGGCGCCGCAGGAGCGTCCGGACGTGGCTGCCCTGCGCCGCCTGGGTTTCAGCGGCAGCGATGCCGAGGTGATTCAGCGTGCGGCCAAGGAGGCCATGCCACTGCTGGTCGCCAGCTGCTCGGCCTCGAGCATGTGGGTGGCCAACGCCGCCACCGTCAGCCCGAGTGCCGACACCGCCGATGGTCGCGTGCACTTCACTGCCGCCAACCTCAACTGCAAGTACCACCGCAGCATCGAGCACCCGACCACCAGCCGCGTGCTGGCGGCGATGTTCAACAACGAGAAACACTTTGCCCACCATGAAGCCCTGCCTGCCGTGGCACAGTTCGGCGACGAGGGTGCGGCGAACCACACGCGCTTCTGCCGCGAATACGGCGAAGCCGGGGTAGAGTTCTTCGTCTATGGCCGCAGTGCCTTCGACAGCCGCTACCCCGCACCGCAGAAGTACCCGGCGCGGCAGACCCTGGAGGCCTCCCAGGCGGTGGCCAGGCTGCACGGCCTGAGCGCTGACGGTGTGGTCTACGCTCAACAGAACCCGGCGGTGATCGACCAAGGGGTGTTCCACAACGATGTGATTTCGGTCGGTAACGGTGAAGTGCTGTTCTACCACGAGGACGCTTTCCTCGAGACCGACGCGGTGCTTGGCCAACTGCAGGCTAAACTGGCCAGCAAGGGTGGCAACTTCCAGGCCATCCGTGTGCCGCGTGCGGCGGTGGCGGTAGAAGATGCGGTGCGCTCCTACCTGTTCAACAGCCAGCTGCTCAGCCGTGACGATGGCTCGATGCTGCTGGTGGTGCCGGAAGAGTGCCGCAACAACGAGCGGGTCTGGGCCTACCTCGGCCAGTTGACTGCCCAGGGCGGCGCGGTGAAGGAGGTCAAGGTGTTCGACCTCAAGCAGAGCATGCAGAACGGCGGTGGCCCGGCTTGCCTGCGTTTGCGCGTGGCATTGAAGGAATCGGAACTGGCGGCGGTCAATCCAGGCGTTATCATGACCGCCCCGCTGTACGACACCCTGGTGCAGTGGGTCGACAAGCATTACCGAGATCGCCTTGGCGAAGCCGACCTTGCCGACCCGCAGCTGCTGCTGGAGTGCCGTACCGCACTGGATGAATTGACCCAGATCCTGAAGTTGGGTTCGGTGTACCCGTTCCAACGCCAACCTTGAAGAGAGAATTTGCAATGACCGACGCCCTGCGCCTGATCCTCGAAGATGTAGACGGCACCCAGCTGGAAACCTCCTGCACCCGTTTTGCCATTGTCTGGCAAGGCAAGGAAGTGTGGGTTCAGCAGGACGGCCGTGGCCAGCTGCTGATCGGCGTGGATGTCGAGGAGGGTGATGCTGAATACGCCAACCTGCTGCTGCGCCCGATGGCCACCAACCTGGTCAGCCTGCAGCTGGAAATGGAACCGGCGGAAGTCGGCGAAGATGACGATCACGTCCATGGCCCCGACTGCGGCCACCACCACTAAGGAAGCGCCTATGCTCGCCCTTGGCAAATTGCTCGAGCTGACCCTGACCGATCACGAGCCGGCCGAGAAGACTCAAGTGACACCCAAGGGCGTGCGGTTGCGCTGGCTGGGGGAGGGCGCACTGGAAGTGCGCCCGCCCGAAAGCGAGGATTGTGGGCTGGACCTGCTGCTCTCGGCCGGTATCCACGGCAACGAAACGGCGCCGATCGAGCTGCTCGAAAGGCTCCTGCACGGCGTGGCCAACGGCAAGATCAAGCCGCGTGCGCGGATTCTGTTCCTGTTCGGCAACCCGGTCGCCATCCGCAAGGGTGAGCGTTTCGTCGAACAGGACATCAACCGGCTGTTCAACGGTCGTCACGAGCTCTCCAGTGGCTTCGAGGCATTGCGTGCGGCCGAGCTGGAACAGTTCGCCCGGGTGTTCTTCAGCAAGCCTGAGCGCACCCGCCTGCATTACGACCTGCATACTGCCATCCGTGGCTCGAAGATCGAGCAGTTCGCCCTGTACCCTTACAAGGAGGGCCGCAAGCATTCCCGCCGCGAGCTGGCTCGCCTGGCGGCAGCTGGCATGGAGGCGGTGCTGTTGCAGAGCAAGTCATCGATCACCTTCAGTGCCTTCACCTACGAGCAGCTGGATGCCGAGGCGTTCACCCTGGAGTTGGGCAAGGCGCGGCCATTCGGGCAGAACGAGCAGGTCAACCTCGACAAGCTCGAAGGGCGATTGATTCAGATCATCGAGGGTACCGAGCCCGAGATCGACGTTTCGCTGCACGGCCTGAAGCTGTTCAGCGTCGCCCGTGAGATCATCAAGCACAGCGACAGCTTCCACCTGCACCTGCCAGCGGACATCGAGAACTTCTCCGAGCTGAGCAAGGGTTACCTGCTGGCCGAGGACCTGGCAGAGATGCGCTGGGTGGTCGAAGAGGAGGGGGCCCGCATCATCTTCCCTAACCCCAGGGTCAAGAATGGCCTGCGCGCCGGCATCCTGATCGTGCCTGATTCGGGGCAGCGCCTGGGCTGAAACCGTGGCCGCCGCTGAAAAGGCGGCTGCTTTTCGGATCCGATCGCGGATGAAAACCTTTTAATTCACCGCCTGTTCCATTTTCCCTTCCCTTGGGCGGTAATTGGCTTGCCAGTGGCGAAAGGCTGCATTTAGCATCCGCTCATGTCATTTTCGTTTGCAAGCGCCTTAAAAGCCGTCCAATCGACGCTTTCTATCGCATAAACACACTGCACCTTGCTTGCAGGACCGATATAATGCGGCCCTTTGCCGTCGTTTCGTCGACGTGTTTGCCCCCAAGGGCCGCCGTTTCCGTGGAAGAACCTATGAAAAGCGCAGAAATCCGTGAAGCCTTCCTTCGCTTCTTCGAAGAGCAGGGCCATACCCGAGTCGCCTCCAGTTCGCTGATCCCGAACAACGACCCGACCCTGCTGTTCACCAACGCTGGCATGAACCAGTTCAAGGACTGCTTCCTCGGTGCCGAGAAGCGTGCCTACACCCGCGCTGTCAGCAGCCAGAAGTGCGTGCGTGCCGGTGGCAAGCACAACGACCTGGAAAACGTCGGCTACACCGCGCGTCACCACACCTTCTTCGAAATGCTGGGCAACTTCAGCTTCGGTGACTACTTCAAGCGCGACGCGATCACCTTCGCCTGGACCTTCCTGACCTCCGACAATTGGCTGAACCTGCCCAAGGAAAAGCTCTGGGTCACCGTCTACGCCTCTGACGACGAAGCCTACGACATCTGGACCAAGGAAGTCGGCGTGCCGGCCGAGCGCATGGTGCGCATCGGTGACAACAAAGGCGCCCCGTACGCTTCCGACAACTTCTGGACCATGGGTGACACCGGCCCGTGCGGCCCTTGCACCGAGATCTTCTACGACCACGGCGCCGACATCTGGGGCGGCCCACCCGGCTCGCCAGAAGAAGACGGCGACCGCTACATCGAGATCTGGAACAACGTCTTCATGCAGTTCAACCGCACCGCCGACGGCGTGCTGCACCCGCTGCCAGCGCCGTCGGTGGACACCGGCATGGGCCTGGAGCGCATCAGTGCGGTCATGCAGCACGTGCACTCGAACTACGAGATCGACCTGTTCCAGAACCTGCTGTCTGCCGCGGCCAAGGCCATCGGTTGCAGCAACGATGGCCAGGCTTCGCTGAAAGTGGTTGCCGACCACATCCGTTCCTGCGGCTTCCTGATTGCCGACGGTGTGCTGCCGTCCAACGAAGGCCGTGGCTACGTGCTGCGCCGCATCATTCGCCGCGCTTGCCGTCACGGCAACAAGCTGGGCGCCAAGGGCAGCTTCTTCTACCAGATCGTCGCCGCCCTGGCTGCCGAGATGGGCGAGGCCTTCCCGGAGCTGCAGAGCCAGCAGGCGCACATCGAGCGCGTGCTCAAGGCTGAAGAAGAACAGTTTGCCAAGACCCTGGAGCAGGGCCTGCGCATCCTTGAGCAGGACCTGGCCCAGCTCAAGGGCGAGGTGGTCCCGGGTGACGTGGTGTTCAAGCTGTACGACACCTACGGGTTCCCGATGGACCTGACTGCCGACATCGCCCGCGAGCGCGAGCTGACCATCGACGAAGCCGGCTTCGAGCGTGAAATGGAGGCCCAGCGCGAGCGTGCCCGTTCCGCCAGCAGCTTCGGCATGGACTACAACAGCCTGGTTAAGGTTGACAGCGCCACCGAGTTCCTCGGTTATGACGCCACCGAAGGCCAGGGCAAGATCATCGCCCTGTACAAGGACGGCCAGGCCGTCGACCAGCTGGGCGAAGGCGAGCAGGGCGTCGTGGTCCTCGACCGCACCCCGTTCTACGCCGAATCCGGTGGCCAGGTCGGTGACAGCGGCTTCCTGCAGGCCGGCGCTGCGCGCTTCGACGTGCGCGACACCACCAAGACCGGCGGCGCCTTCCTGCACCACGGCGTGGTCGCCAGCGGTGCGCTGGTCATTGGCTCGCCCGTCGAGGCCAAGGTCGATGCCGACGTGCAGCACGCCACCTCGCTGAACCACTCGGCCACCCACCTGCTGCACGAAGCGCTGCGTCAGGTACTGGGCGAGCACGTACAGCAGAAGGGCTCGCTGGTCGACAGCCAGCGCCTGCGTTTCGACTTCAGCCACTTCGAAGCGGTATCGCCTGCGCAAATCAAGGCCCTGGAAGACATCGTCAACCGCGAAGTGCGCAAGAACACCCCGGTTGAAACCGAGCTGACCGATATCGAAACCGCCAAGGCCAAGGGGGCCATGGCCCTGTTCGGCGAGAAGTACGGTGATACCGTGCGCGTGCTGAGCATGGGCGGCGACTTCTCCGTCGAGCTGTGCGGCGGTATCCACGCCAAGCGCACCGGCGATATCAGCCTGTTCAAGATCATCAGCGAAGGCGGCGTGGCCTCGGGCGTGCGCCGCATCGAAGCGGTTACCGGTGCCGCTGCACTGGCCTACCTGAACGCTGCCGAAGAGCAGGTCAAGGAAGCCGCGCAGCTGGTCAAGGGCAACCGTGACAACCTGATCGACAAGCTGTCGGCTGTGCTCGAGCGCAACCGTCAGCTGGAAAAGCAGCTCGAACAGCTGCAGGCCAAGGCCGCCAGCGCCGCCGGGGACGATCTCTCCAATGCGGCCGTTGAGGTCAAGGGTGCCAAGGTGCTTGCCGCCCGCCTGGATGGGCAGGATGGCAAGGCACTGCTGGCGCTGGTCGATCAGCTGAAGAACAAGCTCGGCCACGCAGTGATCCTGCTGGGCAGCGAGCATGAGGGCAAGGTCGTGCTGGTGGCCGGCGTGACCAAGGACCTCTCCAGCCAACTCAAGGCTGGTGACCTGATGAAACAAGCCGCTGCGGCAGTGGGTGGCAAGGGCGGTGGCCGTCCGGACATGGCCCAGGGTGGTGGCGTCGACGTCGCTGCACTGGACCAGGCCCTGGCGCTGGCCGTACCGTTCGCAGAGCAGGGACTTTGAGATGAGGGGGCGGGTGGTCTAGTCACTCGCCCCTTCATGTTGGATGGTTTTTTTGAGGCCCGGTACGGGCTGAGGCACCATTGAAATGGCGTTGATCGTACAGAAATTTGGCGGCACCTCTGTCGGTTCCATCGAGCGGATCGAGCAGGTAGCCGAAAAGGTCAAGAAACACCGTGAAGCGGGCGACGACCTGGTGGTTGTGCTGTCGGCCATGAGCGGTGAAACCAATCGCCTGATCGATCTGGCCAAGCAGATCACCGATCAGCCGGTTCCGCGTGAACTGGATGTGATCGTGTCGACCGGCGAGCAGGTCACCATTGCCCTGCTGACCATGGCCTTGATCAAGCGTGGTGTGCCAGCGGTGTCCTACACCGGCAACCAGGTGCGCATCCTCACCGACAGCGCGCACAACAAGGCGCGCATCCTGCAGATCGACGACCAGAAGATCCGTGCCGACCTCAAGGAAGGCCGCGTGGTCGTGGTGGCCGGTTTCCAGGGCGTCGACGAGCACGGCAGCATCACCACCCTTGGCCGTGGTGGCTCCGACACCACCGGCGTAGCCCTGGCGGCTGCGCTCAAGGCTGACGAGTGCCAGATCTACACAGACGTCGATGGCGTCTACACCACCGACCCGCGCGTCGTGCCGCAAGCGCAGCGCCTGGAGAAGATCACCTTTGAAGAGATGCTGGAAATGGCCAGCCTCGGTTCCAAGGTGCTGCAGATCCGTTCGGTCGAGTTTGCCGGCAAGTACAACGTTCCGCTGCGCGTGCTGCACAGCTTCAAGGAGGGTCCAGGTACCCTCATTACCATTGATGAAGAGGAATCCATGGAACAGCCGATCATTTCCGGTATCGCCTTCAACCGTGATGAGGCCAAGCTGACCATTCGTGGCGTGCCGGACACCCCCGGCGTTGCCTTCAAGATCCTCGGCCCGATCAGCGCTTCGAACATCGAAGTGGACATGATCGTGCAGAACGTCTCGCACGATAACACCACCGACTTCACCTTCACCGTGCACCGCAACGAGTACGAGAAGGCCTACAGCGTGCTGGAAAACACCGCACGTGAAATCGGTGCACGTGAAGTGATCGGCGATACCAAGATCGCCAAGGTCTCGATCGTCGGCGTCGGCATGCGCTCCCACGCGGGCGTTGCCAGCCGCATGTTCGAAGCCCTGGCCAAGGAGAGCATCAACATCCAGATGATCTCCACCTCCGAAATCAAGGTCTCGGTGGTCATTGAAGAGAAGTACCTGGAGCTGGCCGTGCGCGCGCTGCACACCGCGTTCGAGCTCGACGCTCCGGCCCGACAGGGCGAGTAACGCGTTGCCCGGAGGGCGCGGCTTAGCCGCGCCCTTCGCGTTTCTGGTCGCCACGCAGGCCCTGTCCTGCCAGTGGGGCGATCATCCAGGCCCTGTGTCGTCGTCCACGCTCAGGCCTGACATCCCAAGACTGTAATCCCTGAATGTTTTGCGTAAGGAGAAAGCTATGTTGATTCTGACTCGTCGGTGCGCCGAGAGCCTGATCATTGGAGACGGCGAGATCACCGTGACGGTGCTCGGCGTCAAAGGCAACCAGGTGCGCATTGGTGTCAGCGCCCCTAAAGAAGTGGCCGTTCACCGCGAAGAAATCTACCTGCGGATCAAGAAAGAGAAGGACGAGGAGCCAAGCCTTTAATTTTTTTGAAGTTTTTTTCAAAAAAAGGGTTGCAAACGAGGAAGAGCCTGTTTAATATTCGCCTCGTGTTGCGGTGAGGTGGCCGAGTGGCCGAAGGCGCTCCCCTGCTAAGGGAGTATACCTCATAAGGGTATCGGGGGTTCGAATCCCCCCTTCACCGCCATTATTTGCGTAGGGCGCTGTAAACGGTAGGAACGCTAAGTCGTTGAAGTTAAACGAAAAAGTTCTTGCAAAAATGTTTCAGCGAACTAATATGCGCGGCAAGACACGGACTCATAGCTCAGCTGGATAGAGTACTCGGCTACGAACCGAGCGGTCGCAGGTTCGAATCCTGCTGAGTCCGCCACTTTTGAAGTGGCTTTGCATGCAAGGCTGCTTCAAATCACCAGTGGTAACCTGGTCTAAAAATACCAATCGCGGACTCATAGCTCAGCTGGATAGAGTACTCGGCTACGAACCGAGCGGTCGCAGGTTCGAATCCTGCTGAGTCCGCCACTTTTGAAGTGGCTCTGCTTGCAAAGTCGCTTCGCCCACCAGTGGTAATCTGGTCTAAAACTACCACCACGGACTCATAGCTCAGCTGGATAGAGTACTCGGCTACGAACCGAGCGGTCGCAGGTTCGAATCCTGCTGAGTCCGCCATACAATCAAGAAGCCCGCTCAATTGAGCGGGCTTTTTGTTTTCTGTTTCACTGCTTTGTCAGTGATGCCTGACTAGACTCACAGTAACCAGCCCGACAGGCTTTTGCCCGGTGAATGTGTTTTTTGTTGCGCGCCTGCCGTCGCACTGATGGCTTCGAGCGTTGTCCCAGCTTTATCTCGCAAACGATTGTTCTGGCCAAAATTTTAAGCGATCTGACAGCTTAGGCAGTGTATGATTGCGCCCGTCAGCCCCGCCGGGGCTTGTGGAAAACCACCATGGACTTACCCAGTAGTTACTCCTTAACAAGATTCTTACAGCTAGATCTGACTGATTGATTCTCCCGGCGTGCTCCGCTGCTGGGAGTGGAGTTCGCCTATGACTGAAGTAGAAGTAAAGAAAGCGCAAGAGAGCCTGCAGGATCGCCTGGCCCAGGTGGTCGAACTGCTGCAGCGCCAACGTGTGGTAGAAGACCTGACCCACCGTCAGGAAGGTCAGCACAATGACCTGGTGGAAAACCTCGTCCACCGCCAGAACCTGGTCGACCTGCAGCGCAAGCTCGACGACCTGCACCCTGCCGACGTCGCCTACATCCTCGAAGCCTTGCCCCTGCAAGACCGTCTGACGGTCTGGCAGCTGGTGCGCTCGGATCGTGACGGCGACATCCTCCTCGAAGTTTCCGACTCTGTTCGTCAATCGCTGATCGCCGACATGGACGATCACGAGATCCTGGCTGCCGCCAAGGAAATGGACGCCGACGAACTGGCCGACCTGGCGCCAGAGCTGCCGCGTGACGTGGTTCACGAGCTGATGGAAAGCCTCGATGCCCAGCAGCGCGAGCGTGTGCGCTCGGCACTGAGCTACGACGAGGAGCAGGTCGGTGCGCTGATGGACTTCGAGATGGTCACCATCCGTGAAGACGTCAGCCTGGAAGTGGTACTGCGTTACCTGCGCCGTTTGAAAGAGCTGCCCAACCATACCGACAAACTGTTCGTGGTCGACTATGAAGGCATTCTCAAGGGCGTGCTGCCGATCAAGCGCCTGTTGGTCAACGACCCAGAAAAGAAAGTGGCCGAGGTCATGGCGACCGACCCCGTGTCTTTCCACCCTGAGGAAGATGCCTACGACGCCGCTCAGGCCTTCGAGCGTTATGACCTGGTTTCGGCGCCGGTGGTGGACAAGAGCGATCGCCTGATCGGCCGTCTGACCATCGACGAGATGGTCGACCTGATCCGTGAGGAGAGCGAAAGCGAAGTCCTCAACATGGCGGGTTTGCGCGAGGAGGAAGACATCTTCGCCTCGGTCTGGCGCTCGCTGCGCAACCGCTGGGCATGGCTGGCGATCAACCTGATTACCGCCTTTGTTGCCTCGCGGGTGATCGGCCTGTTCGAAGGTTCGATCGAGAAGCTGGTGGCGCTGGCTGCGCTGATGCCCATCGTTGCCGGCATTGGCGGTAACTCGGGCAACCAGACCATCACCATGATCGTCCGTGCCATGGCACTGGACCAGGTGTCGCCGGGCAATACCAGCCGGCTGATGCGCAAGGAGCTGGCGGTGGGGCTGCTCAATGGCCTGGTCTGGGGTGGGGTGATCGGTGCGGTGGCTTTCTGGCTCTATGGCAGCTGGTCACTGGGCGTGGTGATGACCGCCGCCATGACGCTGAACCTGTTGCTGGCGGCCTTCATGGGCGTGCTGATTCCGATGACCCTGACGCGCCTGGGGCGCGACCCGGCCATGGGTTCGAGCGTGATGATCACCGCCGTGACCGACAGCGGCGGCTTCTTCATCTTCCTGGGCCTGGCCACACTGTTCCTGCTTTGAGGCACCTGCAGAACAATCAGCCCAACGAAAAAAGCCAGCTTACGCTGGCTTTTTCGTGTCTGCTTGTTGCCGGCCTCAGGAGGCGTCGGCGGCCATTTCCACATCGTGAGCGATGAGGGCCACCAGCGCATTCTGCTGGCGGTGCGACAGCTGGCGGAAACGTTGCAGGAGCTCGCGCTCGTGCAGCGACAGCTCCGGGCTGTCCAGGCGCATGCTCAGCTCGTCGCCCAGCGCACCTTCCTGGATAAGGCTCTGCTCCAGGCGCGCGATGATCTCGGAGTTCATGCTGCGGTGATGGTTGCGCGCTACCTCGGCAATGCGCTCACGCATCCCGTCTGGCAGGCGGACGACGAACTTGTCAGCGGTGCGGCTCGAATAAATAGCCTGTTTCATTGGGCGCATATAAATTGACCGGATTTACTGGTTCAGGGGAAGCGGTTCTCAAATTGGCCGCACGGGGTGGAAGTACGACCGTGGCGACGACAAAATGTTCAACCGTCATGAAAATTTGGAAGGTCATCTTGCCTCATGGTCGCCGTTTCCTTGGCGTCAATTCTGTGACAAATAGTGAGCCGGATAAAGGCTTTTTGCCAGTACCAATTATCAGAAATGAGCACTGGTTTGAAAAGTTTTGCATTATCCAGCCCGTCGCACCGTCAGCCTTTTGCCGTCAAAAACCTGTAAAACGCAGCAAAGGACGCAGAAAACACCTAGAATGCGCGGGTTTCCTTCCATAGAGCATAGTGGCTATGCAACATGACGCAAGCGCCCGAGATGGAGCCTCAGGCCGCCTGATATTCTTGATAGGACCCTCCGGTTCGGGAAAAGATTCCCTGATCGAGGCTTCTCGCGCGCAATTGTCTGCTGCCGGGGTGGAAATTGCCCGTCGCGTCATCACGCGCTCCGCCGAGGCCAAGGGTGAAGCAGCCCATGGCGTGAGCGCGGAACGCTTCGCGCAGCTGCGCGAGGAGGGCGCATTCGCCATGCACTGGCAGGCTAATGGGCTGGAGTACGGTATTCCGGCTCAGGTAAATCAGTGGCTGGTGCAAGGGCGCTCGGTGCTGGTCAATGGTTCTCGGGCTTACCTGCCTGAGGCGCAGGCGCGCTACCCTGATCTTTTGGCGGTGTGCCTGCAAGTGCAACCGCAGGTGCTGCGTGAACGCTTGCTCGCCCGCGGGCGGGAAACCCCGGCGCAAGTCGACCAGCGCCTGGCGCGCAATGCCCGGCTGCAGCTGGACGCGGCGCCGTCGCTGCACTACCTCGATAATTCGGGTGAGTTGGCCACGGCGGTTGCGGCTTTGCTCGATCTGTTGCGTGAGGAAAAGTTGATTGCCTGAGCGGCTCTCAGAAAACCCCTACGTGCAAAAAGCCCGATTCAGGCATGACAAACGGTGGCGCGCTGGTTAACATGCTCGCCGTCCCGCTGTTGCTGCATTCAGTCAGCACAATGGCTGGCGGGTTTCAGTCCCTGTAGTTTAATGGATAGAACGGGGTCCTCCTAAGACTCTGGTGCAGGTTCGATTCCTGCCGGGGACGCCATCCACGCTAAATCCTTCCCTCTGCCCCTCGTTTCCTTTGCACAAGGCCGACGTGCGCTGCGCGCGCTCGATCCGGAGCTTGCTGTCATTTTATCGAGGGTCGAAGGATGCTTGCCGCTACCTGCTTCATGGCCAGCCAGGCGCTGCCTGTTGCCAATCAATTGCTGCTCAACCCGCTGCGGCCAGCTGCCGTAAGGGGCAGGTCATGAGCGCCATACTGCAACTGCTGGCCCGGCCTCTGCTGCCTGGCCAGCGCAGCCTGCCTTTGCTGGTCGAGGCACCCCACGCTGGCCTGGACCTCAACGAGGCCCTGGAGCCGATCCGCGCGTTGGTCGACCATCACTTGTTCAAGGCCGGTGGCATCCTTTTTCGCGGTTTCGACGTCGGCGGTGCCGAGGCCTTTCGCAGCTTCGCCGGTGGCTTTGGTCACCCGTTGCTGAACTACGAGTTCGGCTCTACCCCGCGCAGCAACGTCACCCAGGGCGTGTACACCTCCACCGAGTACCCGCCGCACCAGAAAATCCCGCTGCACAACGAACAGGCCTACACCCGTGAATGGCCGATGAAGATCTGGTTCTACAGCATGATCGCCGCCGAGAGCGGCGGAGAAACGCCAATCGCCGACAGCCGCGAAGTGTTCCGCCGGATCGACCCGCGCATTCACCAACGTTTCAACCGCCATGGGCTGATGTATGTGCGCAATTTCGGCAATGGCCTGGATGTGCCTTGGGAGCAGGTGTTCAACAGTGACGACCCGGCAGTGGTGCAAGCCTACTGCCAACGCCATGCGATCACCTGCGAGTGGAAGGACGACGGCGAGCTGCGCACCCGCCAGACCTGCCAGGCCGTGGCCCGCCACCCGCACACTGGCGAGGATGTGTGGTTCAACCAGGCGCACCTGTTCCATGTGTCCAACCTGCCGCCGGAGGTGCGCGAGAGCCTGCTGGAAATCGTCGACGAGGAAGACCTGCCACGCAACGTCTATTACGGCGACGGTTCACCTATCGAAGGCTCGATCCTCGACGAAGTGCGCGGTGTGCTGGATGAATGCACCATCGCCTTCCCCTGGCAGGAAGGCGATGTGCTGATGCTCGACAACATGCTCGCCGCCCACGCCCGCAATACCTTCACCGGCAAGCGCAAGGTCATCGTGGCCATGGCCGAGGGGCACGGCGCGGGCTGAGTCGCGCTCTCGCAAAAGCCGGGCAACGGTTTTGCAACAGCGCCTAAATGCAAGCCGGAACCATTCGTTCAACAGGTATCGCGGAGCCCAGGGCGGCTCCCATCACCGGTTCGGACGACCTATGAGCACCCTCGATCAATCCCTGAAGCTGGCGCGCCGCTTCATTGAACTGCCGCTGGAAAAACGCCGTGTCTTCTTCGCCGCCCTGCGCGACGAGCAAGTCGACTTCAGCAGTTACCCCGTTCCCGACTGCAGCGCCATCGCAGGCCGTGACCAGCTCTCCTATGCCCAGCAGCGCATGTGGTTCCTCTGGCAGCTGGAGCCGGGCAGCGCTGCCTACAACCTGCCAGGGGCGGTGCGCCTGCTCGGCACCCTGAACCACCAGGCGCTGGACCAGGCCTTTGCCGATCTGGTGCAGCGCCACGAGTGCCTGCGTACCACCTTCGCGGAAGTCGACGGTCAGGCGTTGCAGCGTGTCGGTGATGGTGCGCAGGTGCAGGTTCGCCATGTCGACCTGTCCTCCCTGGATGCAGATCAGCGCCTGCAGCGCACCCGCGAAGCAGTTGCCCGCGAAGCCGGCCAGCCGTTCGACCTGCAGCAGGGCCCGCTGCTGCGGGTGACGCTGCTGCAACTGGCGGCGGATGACCATGTGCTGCTGCTGACCATGCATCACATCATTGCCGACGGCTGGTCGATGAACATCCTCATTGAAGAGTTCATGCGCTGCCTGGATGCCCGCAGCGCGGGAAGCCAGGCGCAATTGCCGGCGCTGACCGTGCACTACCGCGACTACGCCCTGTGGCAGCGCAGCTGGATGGAAGCCGGCGAGCAGGCCCGCCAGCTCGACTACTGGCGAGCTCAATTGGGCGAGGCGCATGAGCCACTGGAATTGCCCAGCGACCGCCCGCGCCCGGCGCAGCCGAGCCATGCCGGTGCGCGTCTGGAGTTCACCATTGACGCCGAGCTGCGCAGCGGCCTCAAGGCGCTGGCCCAGCGCCAGGGCACGACCTTGTTCGTGGTGCTGCTGGCAGCCTTCAAGACCCTGTTGTACCGCTACAGCGGGCAGGCGGACATCCGCGTCGGTGGCCTGATTGCCAACCGCAATCGCGCTGAGGTCGAGGGGCTGATCGGCTTCTTCGTCAATACCCAGGTACTGCGCAGCCAGCTAGATGGGCGCCAGACCTTCGAGCAGCTACTGGCAGCGCTGCGCCAGACCGCCCTCGGCGCCCAGGCCCACCAGGAACTGCCGTTCGATGCGCTGCTGGAGGCGCTGCAGCCCAACCGCAGCCAGAGCCACAACGCGCTGTTCCAGGTCATGTACAACCACCAGCCGCTGGTCACCGACATCCAGGGCATGCGCCTGGGGTGCGGCCTGCAGCTGGCGCATCTGGACGCCGAACAGAGTGTGGCCGGCGCCCGCAGCCATGCCGCTGCCAGTGACCTGATGCTGGAAACCCGCGAGGAAGGCGAGCGCTTGTTGGCTGCCTTCACCTACGCCACCGAGCTGTTCGACGCCGCCACCGTCGAGCGCATGGCCGGCCACTGGCGCAACCTGCTGCGCAGCGTGGTCGCCGACCCGCAACGTCGAATCGGCGAGCTGCCATTGCTCGATGCGGCAGAATCCCGCCAGTTGCAGGATTGGGCACTGCGTGCACCCGCGCCCCAGGCATCGGCACTGGCTCACCAGCGCTTCCAGGCCCAGGCCGCACGCACGCCCGAGGCGGTCGCGCTGGTGCTGGCTGGCGAAGGGCAGGGCGTCAGCCTGAGCTACGCCGAGCTGGAGCGTCGCAGCAATCGCCTGGCCCAGCGCCTGGTGCAGTCGGGTGTCGGCCCCGAGGTGCTGGTCGGTGTGGCGCTGGAGCGCTCGCTGGACATGGGGGTTGCCCTGCTGGCAGTGCTCAAGGCCGGCGGCGCCTACGTGCCGCTGGACCCGCAAGCGCCCAGCGAACGCATCGCCCAGGTGTTTGCCGACAGCGGCCTGCGCCTGCTGCTGACCCAGTCGAACCTGCTTGATCATCTGCCTGAGCCCGAGGGTATCGAGGTCGTGTGCCTGGACCAGGCGCAAGGCGAGCAACCTGAGCATGCGCCGCAGGTATCACTGCAGCCCGGCAACCTGGCCTACGTGATCTACACCTCCGGCTCCACCGGCCGCCCCAAAGGGGTCGCCATCAGCCATGGCGCGCTGGCCGAGTTCTGCGAACTGGCGACCGCCTATTCGCGCCTGACTGCGGATGATCGCGTGCTGCAGTTCGCCACCTGCAGCTTCGACGGTTTCGTCGAGCAGTTCTACCCACCGCTGTGCGTCGGTGCCCGTGTGGTGCTGCGCGACAGTCGGCTGTGGGACAGTGCCAGCTTCCTGCAGGCGCTGGAGCAGCACGGCATCACGGTCGCCGACCTGCCAGCCGCCTACTGGCACATGCTGGTGCAGGACTACGCTCGCGACACGCCACAGGCCTTTGCCGCACTGCGCCAGGTGCATGTCGGCGGCGAAGCCATGGCAGTGGACGGCCTCGACCTGTGGCGCCGCGCCGGCCTGGCCGGCGTGCGCCTGCTCAACACCTATGGCCCGACCGAGGCCACGGTGGTGTCCAGCATCCACGACTGCACGGCGCTGGCATCGCAGGATGTGTCCTGGCGCGGCATCCCCATCGGCCAGGGCCTGGCGGGCCGACGCCTGTGCATCCTCGACGGTGAGATGCAGGCCGTACCCGCCGGTGCCATTGGCGAGCTGTACATCGGTGGCCCCGGCCTGGCGCGTGGTTATCACGGCCAGCCTGCACTTAGCGCCGAACGCTTCCTGCCCGACCCCGAAGCTCCCGGCGAGCGCCTGTACCGCACCGGTGACCGCGCCCGCTTCGACGCCAATGGCGCCATCGAGTACATCGGCCGCCTCGACCACCAGGTGAAGGTGCGTGGTTTCCGTATCGAGCTTGGCGAAATCGAGATGCGCCTGCAGCAATGCCCTGGCGTGCGTGAGGCGGCAGTGCTGGCCCTGGACATGACGGGTGGTCGGCAGCTGGTGGCCTACGTGGTCACCGAAGCTGAGGGCGCCAGTGCCGAGGCGCAGCGCCAGGCGATCCGCGAGGGCCTGCGTGCGACGCTGCCGGACTACATGGTGCCTTCGCACCTGGTGCTGCTGGGCCGCCTGCCCCTGACCCCCAGCGGCAAGCTTGACCGCAAGGCCTTGCCCGAGCCCGACCCGAGCCAGCTGCAGGCCAGCTTCCGCGCGCCAGCCAGCGAGCAAGAGCAACGCCTGGCGGCGATCTGGATGGAAGTGCTGCAGGTGCCCCGCGTCGGCCTTGACGACAGTTTCTTCGACCTGGGCGGGCATTCGCTGCTGGCGGCCCAGGTCATTGCCCGGATCAAGTCCGAACTGGGTGTCGCGTTGCCCATGCGCAGCCTGTTCGAGCGCCCAAACCTGGCTGCCCTGGCCGAGGAGCTGGCGGCTCTGGGCGGCACCGCCGACGAGGACTGGGCCGACATGGAAGCGTTCATGAATTCACTGGAGGAGGTTTGAGCATGACCCGCAACACGACGCTGCGTATCGCCGAGAAGTTCATCGGGTTGCCGCTCGAACAACGCCGTCAGTTCCTTGCCAAGCTGCGCCAGGATGGCAAGGACTTCAGCCTGCTGCCAATCCCGGTCAGCCGCCAGGGCCTTGAGGCGATTCCGCTGTCCTACGCCCAGCAGCGGCTGCTATTCCTCTGGCAACTCGACCCGCAGAGCGCGGCCTACAACATGGCCGCCGGCCTGCGCTTGCGCGGCGACCTGGACCAAGGCCGCTTGCAGGGCGCGTTCGACGCCCTGATCGAGCGCCACGAAGCGCTGCGCACCGTGTTCCAGGTCGATGGCGAACAGCCGCTGCAACGGGTGCTGGAGGCCGAGCCCCTGGCCTTGCGGCACGTTGACCTTGGCACGGCTGACGAGGTGGAGCTGGCCCGACAGGTAGAAGACGAGGTCGCTCGCCCGTTCGACCTGCTCAATGGCCCGCTGCTGCGTGCCAGCCTGTTCCGTCTGAGCCAGGAGGAACATGTGCTGGTGGTGTGCATGCACCACATCGTCTCAGATGGCTGGTCGATGGATGTGATGGTTCGCGAGTTCGTCCAGTGCTACCAGGCAGATGCCCAGAGCCTGCCAGCGCTGCCGCTGCAATATGCCGACTACGCTGTGTGGCAGCGCCGCTGGCTGGAAGCGGGCGAGGGTGAGCGGCAGTTGCAGCACTGGCGCGAGCAGTTGGGCGAAGAACACCCGTTGCTCGACGTGGCGGCCGATTTCCCTCGCCCGCCGGTGCAGAGCCTGCAAGGCCAGACCCTCAAGTTCAACTTTGGCGGGCCGTTGTCACAGCGCCTGCGTGACACCGCCCGGGCCCAGGGTGTGACGCTGTTCATGCTGATGCTGACAGGCTACGCACTGTTCCTATCGCGCCATTCCGGCCAGCGCGATATCCGTATCGGCGTGCCCAACGCCAACCGCGGGCGCGAGGAGGTGGAAGGGCTGATCGGCTTCTTCATCAACACCCAGGTGCTGCGCTGCGTGATCGACGAGCGCCTGTCGCTGAGTGAACTGCTGGTGCGGGTGCGTGAGGCGACCTTCGCCGCCCAGGCCAATCAGGAGCTGCCGTTCGAGCAACTGGTGGAAGTGCTCGCGCCCGAGCGCAGCCTTGGCCACAACCCGCTGTTCCAGGCCAAGTTCAACCAGAACGTCGGCGTGCAGAAGCAGACCGCGCTACAACTGCCGGGGCTGGCCGTCAGCGAGTATCCGCTGCGCAAGGAAGGCACCCACTTCGACCTCGCCCTGGACATCACCGACGACGGCAGCCTGGTGCACGGCGAGATAACCTACGCCAGCGATCTCTACCGGCGTTCCACCATCGAAGGGTTCATCGCGGCGTTGCGTGAGCTGTTCGAGACGCTGCTGGCCGCGCCCGATGCGCCGCTGCATAGCCTGGTCAAGGCGCCTGCCGCAGAGGTTGCCAGCCACCGTGCGCAGCCGGCCCTGGTCCTGCAGCGCTGGGACGAACACGTGCGCCGCCAGCCCGACGCAGTGGCTGCGGTCTGCGCCGCACAGCGCCTGAGCCATGCCGAGCTGGACAGCCAGGCCAATCGCCTGGCCCGTCATCTGTGCGACCTGGGTGTCACCGCTGGCGCGCCAGTGGCGGTGCTGATGGAGCGCTCGCTGGACTGGCTGGTGTGCCTGCTGGGCATCCTCAAGGCGGGTGGCGTGTACATGCCGCTGGACATCAAGGCACCGACCGAGCGCCTGCAAGGCATGCTGCAGCGCAGCGGCGCGCAGGTGCTGCTGTGCGATGCAACCGAGCCGCGCCAGCAGGCGTTGGCATCGTCTGCTTGCCAGGTGCAGCCCTATGAACCCGCGCGCTGGGCCTCGTTGCCGGCTAAGGCGCCCCACACCGGGATACTGGCAGGTGCGCCGGCCTACGTGATCCACACCTCCGGTTCCACCGGCCAGCCGAAGGGGGTAGTGGTCAGCCATGGCGCGCTGGCCAGCTATGTCGACGGCCTGCTGCAACGCCTGGACCTGGCCACGGACGCGAGCATGGCGCTGGTCTCGACCATCGCCGCCGACCTTGGCCACACGGTGCTGTTCGGCGCCTTGTGCTCCGGGCGCACCCTGCATGTGCTGCCGGAGGCGCTGGGCTTCGACCCGGACGCTTTCGCCGCCTACATGGCCGAGCAGCGTATCGGTGTACTGAAAATCGTCCCCAGCCACCTCAACGGCCTGCTGCAAGCCGCCAATGCCGCCGACGTGCTGCCCGAACATGCCCTGATCGTCGGCGGTGAGGCCTGCTCACCCGCGCTGTACCAGAAAGTGCGCGAGCTCAAGCCGGGCTGCCGCTTCATCAACCACTACGGCCCCAGCGAAACCACGGTCGGCGTGCTGACCCACGAACTGCAAGGTGCAGTGCCGCAGGCGATGCCGTTGGGCGCGGCGCTGCCAGGGGCCCGCGTACGGGTGCTGGACGATGTGCTCAACGTGGTGCCCGCGCGCGTCGCCGGCGAGTTGTACATCGGCGGTGACAGCCTGGCGCAAGGCTACCTGGGCCAGGCGGCACTGACCGCCGAGCGTTTCGTGCCCGACCCGTTCGGCGCACCGGGCACGCGCCTGTACCGCAGCGGAGACCGCGTGCAGCGCGACAACGCAGGCTTGCTGCACTTCCTTGGGCGTGCCGACGACCAGATGAAAATCCGTGGTTATCGTGTCGAGCCAGGGGAAGTCGGCCGCGTGCTGCGTGGCCTGGCCGGCGTGCATGACGCAGTGGTGCTGGCCGTCCCGCAAGGTGATGACCCGGCGCAGTTGCAACTGGTCGGCTGGTGCGTGCCGGGCAACCCCGCGCTGAGCGTGAAGGCCCTGCGCGAGCAGTTGCAGGCGCTGTTGCCGGACTACCTGGTACCGGCCCATCTGCTGTTGCTGGAGCGCCTGCCGCTGACCGCCAACGGCAAGCTGGACCGCCGTGCGCTGCCGCAGCCGCAGGTGCAGCTCAAGCGCCATGTCGCCGCCAGCACGCCGCTGGAGGAGCAGTTGCTGGCCATCTGGCAGGCGGTGCTCAAGCGTGAGGACATTGGCGTCGAGGACAACTTCTTCGAGCTTGGCGGCGACTCCATCCTCAGCCTGCAGATCATCGCCAGGGCCAAGCGCCAGGGCATCAAGCTGAGCCCGCGTCAGTTGTTCGAGAAGCAGACCATCGCCCAACTGGCCCAGGTCGCCAAAGTGACCACGGCAGTGGCCAAGCCTGCCGCGGTTGCGCAGGTCAGCGGTGCCATGCCGCTGTTGCCGGTGCAGGCGCGCTTCTTCGCGCTGGCCCTGGATCGGCCTGGGCATTACAACCAGGCGGTCATGCTGCAGCCACGCCAGGCGCTGACGGCGAACATCGTCGAACAGGCCCTGGTGCTGCTGGTCAACCAACATGACGCTTTGCGGCTGGCCTTCGATCAGGTGGACGGCAACTGGCAGGCCGAGCACCGTACTGGCGTGCCAGGTGGAATGCTCTGGCATCGCCAGGCGGCCGATGCCGCGCAACTGCAGGCCATCGCCGAAGAGGCGCAGGGCAGCCTCGATCTTGCGCAGGGGCCGCTGCTGCGCGCCGTGCTGTGCGACCTTGCCGAAGGTGGGCAGCGCCTGTTGCTGGTGATGCATCACCTGGTGGTCGACGGTGTGTCCTGGCGGGTGCTGCTGGAAGACCTGGAGCAGGCCTGCCTCGCCCTGCTGGCCGGGCGTGCACCCGCACTGGCGGAAAAGGGCACGGCATTCAAGGCCTGGGCCGAGCGCCTGGTGGGCTGGGCCCAGGCGCCGGAGCGCGATGCAGAACTGGCCTACTGGCAGGCGACGCTCGCAGGGCAGGCCGGCGACCTGCCGGCGGCACGCGGCGACGCCGGGCTGCAGGTGCGTCACGCCCGCACCGTGCGTTGCCGGCTGGCTGCCGACACCACGCAGAACCTGCTGCAGCAGGCACCCGCGGCCTATCGCACGCAGGTCAATGACCTGCTGCTGACCGCCCTGGCGCGGGTGCTGTGCCGTTGGACCGGGCAGGGCAGTGCGCTGGTCCAGCTGGAAGGCCACGGCCGCGAAGACCTGTTCGACGGCGTGGACCTGAGCCGCACGGTGGGGTGGTTCACCAGCCTGTTCCCGGTGGCGCTGACCCCAACCGACGACCTGGGCGGCTCGCTCAAGGCGATCAAGGAGCAGTTGCGTGGCGTGCCCGCGCGCGGCATCGGCCATGGCGTGCTGCGTTACCTCGGCAGCCCGGCGCAGCAGGCGGCATTGCAGGCGCTGCCGCAAGCGCGGGTGACCTTCAACTACCTCGGCCAGTTCGATCAGGGCTTTGGCGAAGACCGGCTGTTCGCCCCCGCCCTGGAAAGCGTTGGCGCCACCCAGGCAGCCGATGCGCCGTTGGGTAACTGGCTGAGCGTCAACGGCCAGGTGCTGGGCGGTGAACTGGAACTGGGCTTTACCTTCAGCCACGCCATGTTCGACGAGCCGGTGATCGCCGGCCTGGCTGACGACTACGCCCGTGAGCTGGCGGCGCTGGTCGCCCATTGCCTCGACGGCCAGGCCGGCGGTGCCACGCCGGCCGACTTCCCGCTGGCGGGCCTGGCTCAGGCGCAGCTGGATGCGCTGCCGGTCGACCTGCGCCAGGTCGAAAACATCTACCCGTTGGCACCGATGCAGGAAGGCATGCTGTTCCACAGCCTGTACGACGGCCAGGCCAGCAGCTACGTCAACCGCCTGCGCCTGAACTTCGACGGCCTCGACCCGGAGCGGTTCATCCAGGCCTGGCAGCAGGCGATGGACCAGCATGAGTCGCTGCGCGCCGGCTTTGTCTGGGAGCAGGGCCTGGAAGCGCCACGCCAGGTGGTGATGCGCCATGTCGAGCTGCCGGTCGAACGCTTCGACTGGGCAGGCCAGGCCGATATCGACACACGCCTCGAAGCACTGGCGCAAGCCGAGCAGGCACGCGCCTTCGACCTCGGCCAAGCGCCGTTGCTGCGCCTGGTGCTGGTGCGCACAGGGCCGCAGCGCCATCACCTGATCTATACCAGCCATCACATTCTCATGGACGGCTGGAGCAATTCGTTGCTGTTCGCGGCTGTGATGCAGGCCTACTCGGGGCAGCCTGCCGCGCTGACGCAGGCCGGCCGCAGTGACTACCTCGGCTGGTTGCAGCAGCAGGATCGCCCGGGTGCTGATGCGTTCTGGAAAGCCCAGCTGCTCGACCTGGATGGGCCGACCCTGCTCGGCGGTACACGCAATGCCGACGAATCCGGGCAGGGCGCGGTGGTGCTCGAGTTGGGTGAGGCATTGAGCCAGGCCCTGAAGCACTTTGCCCAGGCCCAGCAAGTCACCCTCAACAGCGTGCTGCAGGCCGCCTGGGCGCTGCTGTTGCAGCGCCGCACCGGTCAGCGTCGGCCCTGTTTCGGTGCCACCGTGTCCGGGCGCCCGGCGGAGTTGCCGGGTATCGAGCAGCAACTGGGCTTGTTCATCAATACCCTGCCAGTGGCCGCCGAGCCGCAAGGGCAGATGGCGGTGGCCGACTGGGTGCGCGAGGTGCAGGCGCTCAACCTGCGCCTGCGCGAGTACGAATACCTGCCGCTGTACGCTATCCAGGCAGCAGCGGGGCGCCATGGCGAGGCGCTGTTCGACAGCCTGCTGGTGTTCGAGAACTATCCGCTGGCCCAGAGCCTGTCGGACAGCACTGCCGGGTTGCGTTTGTCCGGCCTGGATTATCAGGAATACAGCGGCTACCCGCTGACTCTGATTGCCGAAGCGCGGGATCAGATGCAGCTGACCTTCGCCTATCAGCGTCAGGTCTTCGGCCATGCGCAGGTGCAGCAGATTGCAGCCGAGCTGCGTCATCTGCTGCAAGGCTTCGCCAGTGCGCCGCAAGCCTTGCTGGGCAGCTTCGGGTTGGTCGATGCAGCGGCTCATTCGCGAATCGTGAAGGACTGGAATGCCACGGCGCGTGACTACCCAGGCACGCCGTATGTGCATCAGTTGTTCGAACAGCAAGTCGTTCATCAGCCGCAGGCGCCGGCGCTGACCTTCGCCGAACGCACCCTGAACTACGCCGAACTCAATGCCGAGGCCAACCGCCTGGCTCAGTATCTGCGCGGCATGGGCGTGGGCCCTGACGTGCTGGTGGGCATCGCCGCCGAGCGTTCGGTGGAAATGGTCATCGGCCTGCTGGCGATCCTCAAGGCCGGTGGCGCTTATGTGCCGCTGGACCCGGACTACCCGCAGGACCGCCTGGCCTACATGTTCGAGGACAGCGGCATCGCCTTACTGCTGACTCAGTCGCACTTGCGTGAGGGCCTGCCGATCCCGGCAGGGCTGACGGTGCTCGATCTGGATCGGGCCGAGGCCTGGAGCGGCCTGCCGGCGCACAACCCGGCTGTACCTCTGCACCCGGAAAACCTCGCCTACGTCATCTACACCTCTGGCTCCACCGGTAAGCCCAAGGGCGCCGGCAACCGCCACGTCGCCTTGCACAACCGCCTGGCCTGGATGCAGGAAGCCTACCCGCTCACTGCCGATGACAGCGTGTTGCAGAAGACGCCGTTCAGCTTCGACGTGTCGGTGTGGGAGTTCTTCTGGCCGTTGATGGAAGGCGCACGCCTGGTCATGGCGCTGCCGGGTGACCACCGCGATCCGGCGCGCCTGGCCGCGCTGATCACCCGCGAGCAGATCAGCACGCTGCACTTCGTGCCGTCGATGCTGCAGGCCTTCGTCAGTGACGAGAACGCCGCCCGTTGTACCTCGTTGCAGCGGATCATCTGCTCTGGCGAAGCACTGCCGGTGGAGCTGCAACGCCAGACCCTGGCGCTGCTGCCGCAGAGCGGCCTGTACAACCTGTACGGCCCGACCGAAGCGGCCATCGACGTCACCCACTGGACCTGCGTCGAGGAAGGCAAGGATGCGGTGCCGATCGGCCAGCCGATCGCCAACCTGCAAACCTACGTGCTGGACGGCGAACTGAACCCGGTCAGCCCTGGCGTGACCGGCGAGCTGTACCTGGGTGGCATCGGCCTGGCCCGGGGTTACCACCGTCGCCCGTCGCTTACGGCTGAACGCTTCGTCACCAGCCCGTTCGGTACTGGCCAGCGGCTGTACCGCACCGGCGACCTGGCGCGCCAGCGCGAGGACGGGGTGATCGAGTATGCCGGGCGCATCGACCATCAGGTGAAGATCCGCGGCCTGCGCATAGAACTGGGCGAAATCGAAGCGCGCCTGCTGGAACAACACACCGTGCGGGAGGCGGTGGTGGTGGCCGCCGAGGGCCAACTGGTGGCGTACCTGGTAGCCGAGCGGGCCGACAGCCTGGCGGCAATCAAGGCACACCTGGCGACGGTACTGCCGGACTACATGGTGCCAAGTCAGTGGGTGCTGCTCGAACGCATGCCGCTGTCGCCCAACGGCAAGCTCGATCGCAAGGCGCTACCGCAGCCTGAGCTGGGTCAGTCGCGGCACGCGTACCTGGCGCCGCAAAGCGAACTGGAGCAACGCCTGGCGGCCCTCTGGCAGGACCTGCTGCAGGTCGAGCGGGTCGGCCTCAACGACAACTTCTTCGAACTGGGCGGGCATTCGCTGCTGCTGGTGCGCCTGGTTTCGCGGATCAAGACCGAGTTCGCCATCGAGCTTGCGATGCAGGACGCCTACCTGGCCGACAACCTCGGCGCCCTGGCCACCCTGGTGGCAGGTAACGCCAGCCCGGCGCAACACGACTACGACGCGATCTTCGACGCCCTCGACGAACTGGAGGCACTGGATGTTTAAGCAAGGGACCCAACAGGGCAATGAGCTGGTCCAGCGGATCAGCGGGCTGGCTCACGACAAGCGCGTGGCCCTGTTCAAGCGCCTGCTGGAGAAAGGCATCGACCCGGGCCGGCTGCCCATCGTGGCGCTGGCTGAAGGTGACGTGCCGCGCCTTTCCCATGCCCAGCAGCGCCAGTGGTTCCTCTGGCAGCTGGACCCGCAGAGTGCCGCCTACAACATGCCGGCAGCGCTGCGCCTTGAAGGCACGCTGGACATTGCTGCCCTGCAGAGCAGCTTCGATGTGCTGGTGGCGCGGCACCCGCCGCTGCGCACCACCTTCGAGGCAAGTGAAGGGGAGCCCCGGCAGCGCATCCACGCTGCAGGCCCGGTGGCGATCGAACGCGTGGCCTTGCCGGGTGCCGACGACCAGGCCATTGCCGAGGCGGTGAGCCGTGAAGTGGTGCGGCCTTTCGACCTGCAGCGTGGCCCGTTGCTGCGGGTGCTGCTGCTGGAAATCGGCGCGGCGGACCGGGTGTTGGTCATGACCCAGCACCACATCGTCTCCGATGGCTGGTCAATGCAGGTCATGATCGCCGAGCTGATCCAGTTCTATCAGGCAGCCTGCGAAGGCCGCGAGGCCGAGCTCCCGGCGTTGGCCATCCAGTACGCCGACTTCGCTGCCTGGCAGCGCCAACTACTTGAGGCAGGCGAGGGGCCGCGACAACTGGCCTATTGGACCGAGCAACTGAGCAATGCCCCTGCGGTACTGGAACTGCCCACCGACCGGCCACGCCCAGCGGTACCTAGCCATCGTGGCCAGGCAGTGACCGGCACGATCGACGCGCCGCTGCGCCAGCGCCTCGTCGCCCTGGCACAGGCGCACGGCTGCACGTTGTCGATGGTGCTGCTGGCGTCGTTCCAGCTGCTGCTGCGTCGCTACAGCGGCCAGAGCGATGTGTGCGTGGGCATGCCTTCGGCGGGGCGCAACCGGCCGGAGGTGGAGCCACTGACCGGCTTCTTCGTCAACACCCTGGTGTTGCGCGGCCGGCTTGAAGATGGCCTGAGCACCGTGCAGTTGCTGCAGCACACACGCACCACCCTGCTCGCCGCCCAGGCCAACCAGGACCTGCCGTTCGAAGCGCTGGTCGATAGCCTGGTGGCGCACCGCGACCTCAGCCACAACCCGCTGTTCCAGGTCATGTTCAACCACCAGGTGCTGGGCGATGGCCTGGGCGCCACGGCGCTTGCCGGCCTGTCGCTGAGCCTGCTGCCGGCACCGATCTCGCGGGCCAAGTTCGACCTGGCGCTGGATACCCAGGAGCATGGCGGCCAGCTCAGTGCCAGCCTGACTTACGCCACTGACCTGTTCGATACAACTACCGCCGAGAAGATGTTCGCGCACTGGCAGAACCTCTTGCGGCGCATGAGTACCGAGCCTGACCAACCGATTGCCGAGTTGTGCATGCTCAGCGAAGACGAGCGCCATTGGCAGCTGGTGGAATTGAACCCCGGCCTCGGCCAGCCGGCCGAGATGCGCACCGTGCATGGCCTGATCCAGCAACAGGCGCAGTTGCGCCCGACTGCCCCGGCCCTGGTCGTGGCGGGTAGGCCGCTTGATTACCAGCAACTCAACCAGTGGGCCAACCGGCTGGCTGCGCGCCTGCACGAGGCGGGCGTAGGCCCTGAGGTACGCGTGGGGATCGCGCTGGAACGCTCGGTCGAAATGCTGGTCGCGTTGCTGGCCGTGCTCAAGGCTGGCGGTGCCTATGTGCCGCTGGACCCGACCCACCCGAGCGAGCGGTTGCGCTACATGATCGAGGACAGCGGCGTGGCCTTGGTGCTGGCCCAGCCGCATTTGCTGGCCGAACTGCCGCTGCCGGCTAGCGTTGAGGTGTTGCCGGTCAGCGCGGATGGCGCCGAGCTGCAAGGCTACCCGGCGCACGATGCCGATTACCCGGTGGCGGCGGACAACCTGGCCTATCTGATCTACACCTCCGGCTCCACTGGCCGGCCGAAGGGCGTGGCGGTCACCCATGGCCCGCTGGCGATGCACTGCCTGGCCATTGCCGAACGCTACGGCATGACCCCAGAGGACCGCGAGCTGCAGTTCGCCTCGATCAACTTTGACGGCGCCCACGAGCGCTGGCTGGTGCCGCTGGTTTCCGGTTCGATGCTGATGCTGCGCGACAACGATGCCTGGGATGTCGAGCGCAGCGCACGCGAGATTGCCGAGCATGGCATCACCATCACCTGCTTCACCCCAAGCTACCTGCAGCAGTTGGCCGAGCACCTGGGCGAGGCGGGGGCAGACCTGCCCATCCGCTCCTACACCGTGGGCGGCGAAGGCACCAGCCGCGCCACCTTCGAGCAGATCCAGCAGGTGCTGCGCACACCGCGCATCATCAATGGCTATGGCCCGACCGAGACGGTGATCACGCCGTTGCTGTGGGCGGTCCACCTGGGCAGCGGATTCGATGCGCAGTACATGCCGGTGGGCACGCCGGTCGGTGCGCGTTCAGCCTATGTGCTGGGCAGCGACCTGCAACCCTTGCCCGCAGGTGTGCCGGGCGAGCTGTATATCGGCGGTGAAGGGCTGGCGCGTGGTTATCACCAGCGCCCGGGCCTGACTGCCGAGCGTTTCGTCGCCGACCCGTTCGGCCCGCCGGGCGGCCGCCTTTATCGAACCGGCGACCTGGTGCGCCTGCGCCATGATGGCGTGGTCGAGTACCTTGGCCGGGTTGATCACCAGGTCAAGGTGCGCGGTTTCCGCATCGAACTGGGCGAGGTGGAATCGTGCCTGATGGGCATGGAGCAAGTGCGCGAAGCGGTGGTCGCCGTGGCGGGCGAAGGGCGTGGTTCGCGCCTGGTGGCCTACCTGGTGCTGGCGCCGGGGTTGCAGTGGGATGCCGCGTTGCGCGGCCAGGTGCTCGCTCGGCTTCGCCAGGCCCTGCCGGAGTACATGGTGCCTGCGCACCTGCTGGTGTTGCCGGCCATGCCACTGAACCCCAACGGCAAGCTCGACCGGCATGCCTTGCCAGCCCCCGCGCTGGACCGCTCCGAGCATTATCGGGCGCCGGTCACCCCGTTGGAGGTGAGCCTGGCGAAGCTCTGGGGCGAGCTGCTGGAGGTGGAAGAGGTCGGGCTGGATGACAGCTTCTTCGAACTGGGCGGCAACTCGCTGCTGGCCATGGAACTGGTGCGTCGGGTGCGAGTGGCGGCGCCGGACGGCTTCACCATGACCCTGCGCGATCTGATGACCACGCCGCGTATCGGCGAGTTGCTCGGGCGCCTGCAAAGCACTGCCAGCCAGGCCCCGATGCTCTTGCTCAATACCCCGGCGCCAGGCGCCACACCGCTGTTCTGCCTGCACGGCGTGCATGGCTCGGTGTTCGATTACCTGCCGCTGGCCAGGCGGCTGCAGCCGCAGTGGGCGGTGCACGGCATCCAGTGCCGGATGCTGTTCAATGCGGCCTGGGTCGACGCGGATGTCGAGTCCATGGCGGTCGACTACTGCGATTACATCCGCGCCGTACAGCCGCAGGGGCCGTACTGCCTGCTCGGCTGGTCGCTGGGTGGCGCCTTGGCGTTGCAGGTGGCGCGCGAGCTGGAGGCGCAGGGGCAGGTGGTGGCCTTCGTCGGGTTGCTGGACAGTTACTTGCCGCAGGCCGATCAACAGCAGCATTGGGACGAGCGCTTGCTCGGCCTGCTGTTGGCGCTGGGTGCCGACGAGGGCGCCAGCCGAGCCCTGTGCAATGGATGGCAGGGGCCTGAAAAGGATGAGCAACTGTTGATCGGTGAGCCAATGGCAGCCCTGCTGGGCAACCTGTCGGCGCCGTTGCTGGCCAAACTTGCCATCGGCGAGCGGGTGGCTTTGGTGCGGGCCACGCTGCAACTGGATCGGGTGGCGATGGCCATGAAGGGGCTGCCAGGCACTCGGGTGAAACCGACCTGCTGGTGGGCGGCAGGGCGTGAGGCGACGGCGCAGGCGAGCCTTGATGAACACTACGGTACAGCGTTGCGGCACCTGACCAGCGACCGCGGTCATTTCGACCTGCCGCAAGATGCGCAGCTGATCGAGGCGCTGGCCGAGCAACTGCTTGGTGTCGGCGTCGAGCGTCTGGAGGCGGTATTCGAGGTTTGATTGTGCCTGGCTTGGGTTGTGTGGGGCCTGTGAGATCGAGCGCCGCCCGCGCGGCGCTCGATCTCACAGGCGCGGCCCCCCGTTAGGCGAACACCCCCCACGGGGAACCCCCCAAAACCCCACCCCATCTCCATCACACACAAAAAAGCCCGCCGAAGCGGGCTTTCTCAATCAGCCTCAGAAGTCGGCTCTGAGGGTCACGGTGTAGTTGCGCGGTTCACCGTACTGGTTGTTTGTGTTCAGCCAGCCGATGGAGGAGTAGTACTTCTTGTCGAACAAGTTGTTGCCGTTGAGGGCGACGCTGTAGTTCTTGTTGAACTGATAGGCCAAGCGGGCATTCCAGATGGCGTAGCCAGGCTGCTCGATGTCACCGACACCGCCAGTACCACCCTGGTTGATGTTGTGGTTCTTGCTCTGGATGCTGGCGCCGGCGCCTACGGTCCACTGGTTCAGCTCGCCTGGCAGGTTGTAGTCACCCCAGAAGCGCAGCATGTGCCGTGGCGTATAGCTGTTGAAGGCAGCGCCAGACTCCGAAAGGCCGTCCCCCGGGTCGTTGAGGAACTTGGTCGAGGTGTAGGTGTAGCCAGCGAACAGTTGCAGGCCGGCCAGCACCTCACCGCTGATTTCTGCGTCGAAGCCTTCGGAGCGAACTTTGCCCCCATCCACGTAGCAATTATCTTTGCCTGCTTCTCCGCATGGGGTGTTGTACTGGTACTGCGCGCGGTTTTCCTGGTTCACGCGGAAGATCGCGAAGCTGGTATTGACGCGCCCGTCGAGCAGCTCACCTTTAAGCCCGATCTCGTAGTTGGTGCCTTCGATGGGTTTGAGCATGGTGGAGCTTTCGGTCATTTCGGTCTGCGGCTTGAAGATGTCGGTATAGCTGACATAGGCAGACCACTGCTCGTTCAATGCGTAGATCAAGCCGCCGTAGGGCGTGACTTCGCCGGTTTCCTTCGACTGTGCGGGGAGTGGCGAGTCTGTCTTGAAACGGTGCAGGGCATAGTCGTACTGGTAATTGCTGACGCGCGCGCCGAGCACCAGGGTCAGCGGTTCGGCCAGCTTGTAGCGCACTACGCCATAGACACCATTCTGGCGGATCTTGGCTTTGGAGGTGCCGGCATAGTCGGTACCCAGCAGTTCCTCCATGGTCGGTTCGCGCGGCGAGACCGGGTCGTAGATGTTGATCGCGCCGAGGTTGAGCATACCGCCCTGCAGGTCGTCGGTGCGCAGGTCGCTGGCGTTGGCACCCACCACCACTTCATGCTCAAGGTCAAAGGCGCGCCACTTGCCGGTCAGGTTGATGTCGGCACCCTTGTTGATGTTCTCGAAATCGTACAGATAGGCCCGTGACTGCATGCCGTTACCGGTGGCCGGGTCGACGGCGCCACGGCCGAAGCTGTAGAGAATGTCGTTGGTCTCGCGGATATAGCTGCCGGAGGCTTTCAGGCGCCAGTCTTCGTTGAAATCATGGGTGATGTCGGCGAAGTAGGTGGTTTGCTTGTTGTTCCACTTGTTCCAGTCGGCACCGACGTAGGTGGAGCGGCCCACATTGACGGCACTGCCGTCCTTGTTGCGTGGCAGGCCACCGAAGAATGGCGTCGAGTGCAGGTCTTCGACACTGGCGCCAGCGGCGACCGTGGTGGAATCGTTGAGGTCGTACTCGAGAATCCCGTACAGCACATTCTTGCGGCTTTCTGCCGTGTCGTAGAAGTAGTCGCGGTCTTCATGGCCGGCGACCAGGCGCCCGCGCAGCCGGCCATCGGCGGTCAGCGGGCCGCTGGCGTCGATGGTCTGGCGATAGGTGTCCCACGAGCCGGCGCTGGCGGTGATCGACAGGGACGGCTCGGCCTTGGGGCGTTTGCGCACCAGGTTGATCGCCGCTCCCGGGTTGCCGCTGCCCTGCAGCAGGCCGTTGGCACCGCGCAGGATTTCGACGCGATCGTACAGCAGGGTATCGGAGGTGAAGCTGCTGCCGATGCCGTAGTAGCGGCGGTCCAGCGGCACGCCGTCGTACTGGATGGTCTCCACCTCGAAGCCGCGCGAGTAGATGTACTTGCCGCCGGACGGGCTCTGGTAGGTGGTGATGCCGGTGGTCTTTTCCAGCACCTGATCGAGGGTGTCGAGGCGCTGGTCGTCCATCGCCTTGCGGGTGACCACGCTGACCGACTGCGGGATGTCCTTGAGGCGGTGGGTGCCCTTGCCGATGGTCACCGCGTTGGACGTGTAGCTCCCCGAGTCCTCGGTGGTGGCATCGAACTGGCGCCCGGAGATGTTCACCGGGTCCAGGTTCAGGGCGGAAGCATCAGCCGGCCCGCTCAGGGTGATGGTGTGGCCATCGAGCTGGTAGGTCAGGCCGCTGTCGCGCAGCAGCAGGCGCAGGGCCTGTTCTGGCTCCATGTTGCCCTTGACCGCAGGCGCCGGGGTGTTGTGCACCGCGTCCGGGCTATACAGCAACTGCAGATTGGCCTGCTTGGCCAGGGTGTTGAGTGCCCCCACCAGCCCTTGCGAAGGAATATCCAGCGCGACCGGCTCGGCGTGCGCTGCCATGGAGGCTGCCAGCGCACAGGCCAGCAGCGACGGAGGGAGGATGGCCAGGGTTTTCCTGCGAACCGCCCGGGCGAGCGGCGAAAGCGTGGTAATGGTCATGCGGATACTCAGTGTTAGCAGATAGATTACTTATGAGTTTTATTTGCATTTATGTAACGTGCCGGCTCCCCAGAACCGGAAAAATCAATGTGAAAATGCTGTGATTGGTTCTTCCACCCGTTTGCCGTCGCGCAGACGCAGCAGGTGGTCGGCCACGTCGAAGTAGCGATCGTCGTGGCTGATGACGATGATGGTCTTGCCCAGGCGCTTCAGTTCCGGCAGCAGTTCGGTGTAGAAAATGCGCCGGAAGGTCGGGTCCTGGTCGGCGGCCCATTCGTCGAACACCAGCACCGGGCGTTTTTCCAGCCAGGCGTTGACCAGCGCCAGGCGCTTGCGCTGGCCGGTGGACAGGTCGGTGGTGGTGAAGGCGCCATCGCGGATCTGCACCTTGTGGGCGATCTCCAGCCGCTGCAGGTACTTGCCGGCGTCCTCGGGCAAGGCCTGGCCGTCCTGCAGCAGGTCATCGAACAGGTAGTAGTCGGCGAACACCGTGGTGAACAGCTGGCGGTAGTCGTCGCGGTTGCTGGCGGTGACAGCTTCGCCGTCGAGCACGATCTCGCCTTCATGGGGGGCGTACAGGCCCAGCAGCAACTTGATCAGCGTGGTCTTGCCGCAGCCGTTCTCGCCGACGATGAACAGGATGTCACCCTGCTCGACGCGCAGGTTGATCGGCCCCAGGGCAAACGGCGCGGCACCGTCCACCGGCGGAAAGGCAAAGCGCACATTGCGCAGTTCGAGGCTGCGAATCTGCCGGTCAGGGACTTCAGGGGCGTCGAGCAACAGGTGCGGCTCGGGCGACGAGAACTGGGTCGACAGCTCGGCAATGCGGCGGAAGGCGATTTGTGCGCGGCTGACGATGGGCAGGGTCGAGACCAGGTGTTCCAGCGGCCCTTTCATGAACAGCAGCACCAGCACGAAGCCGCTGGTGACCTTGGGGTCGGTGATCAGTTCGGCCTGTTGCAGGGCCAGCACCAGGCCGATGACCACGAAGAACAGCATCGAGCCGAGGCTCTTGGCAACCACGAAGATGTTGATCGAGCGGATATGGGTGTCGCGGATGAAATTGGCGGTGCGGCTGATGCGCTCGTCGAACATGCGCTGGCGACGCGGGCGGCTGATGCGCAGCTCCTTGGCCCCGGACGCGACGCCGCTGTAGTGCCGCTGCATTTCGTCTTCCGCCTCGCGGGCGGCATGGAAGCCGCGGATGCCGCGCACGCGGGCGATGTACTGCACGGCGGTGCCGATCAGGATGGCGCAGGCGGTGATCAGAAACATCGGCCAGGACAACTGGGCCAGGTAGCCCAGGCAACCCAGGGTCACCGACAGGGAAATGGCCAGCGGCGCAAAGGCGAAGGCGAAGTCGCTGATGGTGTCGACGTCGTGGGTCAGCACCGGGATCAGGCGGTGGCTGCGGTAGCGCTCGATCTGCTCGATGGGGGCGCTGAGCACCTTTTCACCGAGGTCGCGGCGCAGCCTGGCGATCACATGCTGGCCGACATAGTTGGTGCCGATGTCCGAGGCGATGGAGGCGCACAGGGCAAGCAGGCAGATACCGGCGAACGCCAGCACCACGCCCCAGGTGATGGCGCCGGGGGCATGCAGCAGGTTGTTGATGTTGGCGAGCAGCAAGGTGATGCACAGGCCGCCGACGATCCCCAGCACGACGGCCAGGGCGACGATCAGTCGGTAAGGCTTGAGCAGGCCGAGGAGTTCGCGGAGTGCGCCAGGGGTCGATCGGTTCATGGTGAGTTCCTGGTGGGTACGCGGATGCGGTTCTGGCGCTGCGCGCGGCGAGCACCGTGTGGGCGGGTTGCCCAGTGAAAAGACGTGTGAGGGGGGCTGTGATTTAGCCGGCCCGGGCCGTGCGCCCGGGCCAGTCAGGTAGCGCGCAGAGGGGGCGATCAGAGCTCGCGGGCTACCCGGAAGCCCAGCCAGTCGCCGCGCACATAAGGTTCGCGGTAGTTGCGGTTGCCGGAGCGGGAGAACACCGGGGCTTCGCTGTAGTCGTTGCCGCGGATGTGGTTGTATTCGCAGCTTGCTTCCATCCACGCGCTGCCATCGGTGGGGGCGCCGACATAGCTGTCGTGCCGGCAGTCGGCAACCCATTCGTAGACGTTGCCGTGCATGTCATACAGGCCAAAGGCGTTGGCCGGGAAGCTGCCGGCGGGCGAGGTGTAGTTGTAGCCGTCGGCGGCGCCGTAGGTGTTGGCGTGCTGGGCGATGCTGTATTCCTTGCCTTCATCGAAGGGGAACGGGAACGGGCCACTGGAGCCTGCGCGAGCGCCATATTCGCGCTCGGCTTCGCTGAGCATGCGGTAGTGCTTGCCGGTCTTTTTCGACAGCCAGGCGACGTAGGCCTTCACCTCGTCATAGCTGATGCACACTGCCGGTTGCTCGGGGCCTTGCGGGTAGCTGGGCTTGCCGTTGCTGCAGCGGCGGCCTGGGCGGTCGTCGCCGTCGGGGAGGGTGACCTTGGCGTCGCGCTGCCAGGCCTGCAACTGTTTGGCCTGCACCTGGAACTGGCTGATGGCGAAGGGTTTGGCGAAGGTCACGGTGTGCATCGGGCCTTCGTCCGGCTGGCGGCCGACTTCGTCGTCGGGCACGCCCATGGTGAAACTGCCGGCAGGCAGCACGACCATCTGCGGGCAATCCTTGCAGTCCTTGAACGTTTTGCCGGGTGTGTGTGCGTCGGCGGCAAAGGCCGGGGCGCTGGCGAGCAGGGCGGCCACCAGGGCCAGGGGTTTGAACATGTGCATGGCGGTTCTCTTCAAAGGCAAAAGGTCAGGCGAGTTGCGGGGCGAGAATGGCCATCACCCGGTCGATCTCGGCTTCGTCGTTGAGCAGGCTCGGGGCCAGGCGCACCACCGGGCCGACGTCACGGTCGACGGCGTCGCTGATCACCTTGTTGGCCATCAGGTGGCGGGCGACGGCGTCGCAGTCGCGGCCTTCGACGCGGAAGAAGGTGAAGCCGGCGGAGAGCTGGCTGCTGCGCGGCGTCACCAGCCGCACCTTGGGGTGCTCGGCGAGGCGCTGCTTGAGGTAGTCGTTGAGCTGGTGCACGCGGGCCTGGACATCGGCCTTGCCCAGTTGCAGGTGCAGTTCGAATGCCTTGCCCAGTGCCAGGCGATGGTCGAAGGCGTGGTAGCCACCCGGGGTCATCAAGGTGCCGAAGTTCTCACCCTTGGTGAAGGTCGGCAGGCTGGGCACCAGGTAGGGCTGGGGCTTGGCTTCGCGGGCGATGATCACGCCGGTTCCGCGTGGGCCGAACAGCCATTTGTGGGTGCCGGCGATGAAGTAGTCGCAGTTGAAGTCGGCAAAGTTCACATCCTCGATACCGAAGCCATGCACGCCGTCGACCACGTAGATGATCTGGTCCTGCTCGTCACGGCCCAGGTTGAGTGTTTTCACCAGTTCGCCGACTTCGCGGATCGGCAGCTTGACGCCGCTGCCAGACTGCACCCAGGTCATGCCGAGCACGCGGGTTTGCGGGCGGATGGCCTGACGGATATTGCCGAGCATTTCGTCCACCGAGGCCAGCTGCGGCTCCTTGAACAGCGTCACGCGGCGCACCTGGGTGCCCATCAGCCGCTCGCGGTAGGTAAGGCGGGTATTGGTGGAGTAGTGCTCGTGGGCACTGACCAAAATCTCCTTGCCCGGCGCCACCTGCAGGCCGCCATAGATCATCGACAAACCTTCAGTGGTGCTACCGGTCAGGGCCACCTGGCCCGGCTGCACGCCGAAGTAGCGGCCGGCCCAGGCGCGCACTTCATCTTCATAGCCCCAGAGCTCCTCGCGGTCCCAGTCGACCATTTCGCCCGGGTTCTGGTCCAGCCGTGCGCGGAAGCGGGCGATGGCCTCGCTGACCACACGGGGGTGGGAGGCGAGCAGGAAATTGCAGAAGTGCAGGTAGGCCGGGTCCAGGTCGAACTGCTGGCGCAGGGCCTGCCATTTGTTCTGGCCGGTTTTTGCCACCGGCGTGGCTGCCAGTGCGGTCTGAGCCAGACTGCCAGTCAGGGGGAGTGCCGCGGCAAGTAGGCCAGCCCGTTTGAGAAAGCTGCGACGGTCGTTCATCAGCCGCGCTCCGCCTGGGTGTTGGCACCTGGTTTGGCCAGGCGCTGTACTTCTTCCCACACCCGCAGGAAGTTGCCACCCCACAGCTTGGCGATGTCGGCGTCGGAGTAACCGCGCTGGATCAGCTCGGCGGTGACATTGCGCGACTCGCCAACGTTCATCCAGCCGGTGACGCCGCCACCGTCGTTGAAGTCGGAGGCGATGCCGACATGGTCGATACCGATCTTGCGCACGGTGTAGTCGATGGCGTCGACCATGTCCTTGACCGTGGCGCGGGGTTCTTCGTCGAGGATGGCGTACAGCGCGCTGGCGTACTCGCCGAACTTCTTCTCGGGCCAGATGGAAATGATCGCGTCACCCGGCATCAGGGCGTTGGCCAGGCCGTTCAGCGGTTGCAGGTCGAAGCGCTTGCGCAGGGCATTGAGCTTGTCCACGGTGCCCTGGCTCAGGGGCTTGAGGTAGGCCGGGAAGCCCACCACCTGCACCACACCGCCGCTGTGCTTGATTGCCTGCAGCTCGTGGTCGCTGAGGTTGCGCGGGATGTCCACCAGCGCACGCGGTGCCGAGTGGGAGGCGACCATCGGCGCCCGGCTGAGGCGAGCAACGTCTTCCACGGCCAGGGTGGACATCTGCGACACGTCGATGATCACCCCCAGGTCGTTGAGCCGGCCGACGGCCTGCTCGCCCAGCGGCGACAGGCCGCCGAGGGCGTCGGGGGTGTCGTTGAGGAACGGCAGCGGGCGCGAGGAGTCGGCCCAGGCGTTGTTGCCCACGTAGCTGAAGCCGAACATGCGCATGCCGCGTGCGGCCCAGGTGTCCAGGGCATTGAGGTCGTGGCCCAGCGGGTAGGCATTGAGCATGCTGAGGAAGATCGCGAACTTGCCTTCGCCGTGCAGGCGACGGAAGTCGGCGGGGGTGTAGGCGATGGCGACCTGGTTGGGGTAGTCGCGAACCATGCCGGTGAGGATCTTGTAGCGCATCTCCTGTTGCTGGCGCGCTTCGTCGACGAAGGCGGCGGTCGGGCGATGGGGGGCGTTCGGGCCATTCCAGATTTCCGGCCAGCCGAAAATCGTCAGCGCCGCGCCCGAGAGGCGACCGCGGCCGGCCTTGACCAGGTCGAACTGGCCGCTGCCATCCTTGTCGGCTTCCTTGCCTTCGGTGCCGAAGTTCAGCGGCACGGTGATGTGGCTGTCGAAGGAGAGGATGCGCTCTTGGAGTTCTTCGGCATGTTTCATCACCTCGCGCGGGTAGCCAGCCGGCAGGTACATGAAGAAGTACCAGGCCGCGGCGCCCGCGAGCGCGAGGATCAGCGCCAGGGCAGCGAGGTAGGGGGCCTTGCGCAAGCGTGTCGTGTTCATTGCCATCCCGTTGGTTGCAGGGTCGATGCGGTTGCGGCAGCCGCGATCACGGGGCTTGCCTGTCACGGAGGGACGAGCGCGACAGCGGGAAATTTAGCGGCGTGCTGCCGGTAAATTTGCCGGGCGGCGTCTCGTTCTAGCTCGATAGGCGTGGCTGACACGGATACGGATGTGGCGATGAGGTTTTCCAGGCGTGGGTTCATGGTGGGGCTGGCGGTGGCCGGGGCGGCGGGCTCGGCAGCGTGGTATGCGCGCCAGCCGCGCGACCATGATGAACAACTCAAGAAAGACGAGGTCGAGACCCCCGGCGAAGCCACGGTAACGGCCGCCGCAGGGACGGGCGTGCGCATCGCCGACACGCTGCGCGGCATCTGGGACCTGCGCTTCAGTGGTGCCGAGGCCGGCCTGGACGGCTTGGCGCTACAGGGCGTGCAGATGCTGCTCGATGTCGGCCCGACGGGCCGCTCGCTGCGCGGCTTCATCGACGTGGCGGACCGCCTGCGCGGCAATGATCAACCGCGCTACCGGGTGCTCGGCGAGCTGGTCGCTGCCGATGCCGGCAAGGTCCGCTGGCGCCTGGTGCCGGCCGGGGCATCAGCGCCGAGCCATGAACTGGAAGCAACCCTCGATGAAGTCTGGGCGTCCTGGGGCAACGCTGGCGCGGGTAGCTTGACCGGGCGCATCCGCCGCATCGACCGGCCATTGCTGAGCCCTGAGCCGGACAACCACTTCGTCGCCAGCAAGCGCGCTTTCCCAGAGGCCCGTCAGGTCACGCCGCTGGCGCCAGCGCTGATGACCTGGCTGAACTCCCCTGAGCACCGCCTGTTCCACCAGGTGTGGCATGCCACCCGGGACAAGTGGCATCGCCTCGACGATGGCAAGCGCGATGCCCTGCGCGGGGCCGGCTGGCAACCCGGCCCGCGTGACGCCGAGCGCGGCGCACGTGGGCGGCGCAAGCACCTCAATGGCTCCGGTGAGGACTTCTTCTTCATGCACCGGCACATGCTGGGGCACGCCCGCGGCCTGCAACCTGACCTGCCGAACTGGACGCAATTGCCGCTGCCGTCACCGCAGCTGGAGTACGACCGGCTGGGGTTCATCCGCTACCAGGAAAACCATGACGGCAACTCGGTGCCGCCGGCCTGGGTCGCGGCCAATGATGAAGCACTGAGCCAGTGGCTGCATGGCATCAAGGCGGCGGAGACGTTTTTCAGCAACTTCCAGGTCTGGGAGTCGCAGTACCAGGACCCGGACTACCTCAGCCGCCTGACCCTGGGGCAGTTCGGTTCGGAAGTGGAACTGAACATCCACGACTGGCTGCATATGCGCTGGGCGACCGTCACCCGCGACCCGTCCAACGGCGCGCCGGTGATGGGCGATCGCAACCAGACGGACTATGCGGCGCGCTGGTTCCGTGAGGAAAACGACTTCCTCGGCGACCCGTTCTCGTCACACGTCAACCCGGTGTTCTGGCGCTTCCATGGCTGGATCGACGACCGCATCGAGGATTGGTTTCGCGCTCACGAGCGCGCCCACCCGGGGGAGGTGCAGCGTCGCGAGGTCAATGGGGTGTCGTGGTTTGCGCCGGGCCGCTGGGTGCAGGTTGGCGACCCGTGGCTTGGGCCGATGACCCATGGCTGCGGGGGGATTTCCGATGCCGGGGGCGGGGCGGGGGAGATGGAGGTGGAGGCGATGAAGCTGGCGTTGCGCATTGCCTTCAGTGGTGAGCGGGATGTTGGTGAGCTGCTGCGGCGTACGCCGCGCAGGCCTTGGTATGCGCGGCATATGAAGTTGCCGGAGGGGGCGTGATTTTGGGCGGGAGGGCTGTGTAATGGCTTGCAGGTGTCCGCCATGACAGGTTCAGCGCCTATGAGATCGAGCGCCGCCCGCGCGGCGCATCGCGAGCAAGCTCGCTCCTACATTTGTTGCAACGTGGCCATGTCTGACAGAGCGGCGTTGCCCGCCTTGGTGCCTGTCTGGAGTCAGGTGAGGCGGCATCAATGCCCATCTCAATATCCCGTCATGCCAACAGGGCTGACAACCATGGCCTCACAGGCATGGCCACGTTGCAACAAATGTAGGAGCGAGCTTGCTCGCGATGGGGACTGTCAGATTTTTTGTGTGCGGGCCGGTAACGGCCTGCCGTTAGGCAGGCCCTGATTTTCACCAGGTCGGCCTGATGAACCGATCTCCGTACAGAACCGCAAAT
>NZ_JBDJMM010000029.1:0-83495 GCF_039673865.1 Pseudomonas sp. TWI628
GAGCACGGCATGCGCGCGCCGGCCGCGCGGTACCGCCAGGATGGCAGCCTGCTGACCCACATGGTGTAATTACACACACTGGGCGTGGCGCGAGGCGCACCGCATCGCCGGCAAGCCGGCTCCCACAGGCACGGCGCTGACCTTGAAGGCAGTGCGGGCCCTGTGGGAGCCGGCTTGCCGGCGATTGGTTTCAACCCTATTTTCTGGCGAGCGCACATCAGCATGACCACCACCAGCCCATTTTCCCCCGGCCACCCGGTCCCCACCCACCAGCGCATTTTCGGCGCCCGTGACCTGTTTTCGTTGTGGTTCTCCCTCGGCATCGGCCTGATGGTCCTGCAGGTTGGCGCCATGCTGGCCCCTGGCCTTGGCCTGGCCGGCGCGGTCCTGGCCATCGCCCTTGGCACCGGTGTCGGCGTGCTGCTGCTCGGCGCTGCCGGGGTCATCGGCAGTGATACCGGCCTGTCGGCCATGGGTACCCTGAAGCTGAGCCTGGGTAGCCATGGCGCGCGCTTGCCGGCACTGCTCAACCTGCTGCAACTGGTGGGCTGGGGCGCATTCGAGATCATCGTCATGCGCGATGCTGCCAGCCTGCTGGGTGCACGGGCGTTCGGCGAAGACAGTGCCTGGAACAGCCCGATGCTCTGGACGCTGTGCTTCGGTGGCCTGGCCACCCTGCTGGCGGTCAGCGGCCCGTTGGCGTTCGTGCGCAAGGTGCTGCGTGCCTGGGGGATCTGGCTGCTGCTGGGCGCGTGCCTGTGGCTGACCTGGAACCTGTTCGCCAAGGCCGACCTGGCTGAGCTGTGGAACCGCGCCGGGGACGGTTCGATGTCGTTGGCGGTGGGCTTCGATATCGCCATCGCCATGCCGTTGTCATGGTTGCCGCTGATCGCCGACTACTCGCGTTTCGCCCGTAACGGCAAGCATGTATTCGGCGGAACCGTCCTGGGCTACTTCATCGGCAATACCTGGCTGATGAGCCTGGGCGTGGCCTACACCCTGGCGTTTGCCGCCAGTGGCGAGGTCAATGCGCTGCTGCTGGCCCTCGCGGGCGCTGGCATGGGCATCCCACTGCTGTTGATCCTGCTGGACGAGTCGGAAAAGGCCTTTGCCGATATCCACTCGGCTGCCGTTTCCACTGGCGTGCTGTTGCCACTGAAGGTCGAGCACCTGGCCTTGGCCATTGGTGTGCTATGCACCCTGATCGCCTTGCTGGCGCCTTTGGCCCAGTACGAAAACTTCCTGTTGCTGATCGGATCGGTGTTCGCACCGCTGTTCGGCGTGGTGCTGATGGACCACTACGTGATCCGCCGCCGTCGCCTGCCGGCACAGATCGGTGGCTTGCACTGGCAGGCGCTGCTGGCCTGGGTGGTGGGTGTGGCGGCCTATCATGTGATCGCCGCCAAGGCGCCGGAGCTGGGGGCTACCCTGCCAGCACTGCTGCTGGCAGGTGGGCTGCATGGCCTGCTGAGTTTCAGCCGCGGCCGGGAAACAGCTCAGGCTTGAGCACGCCGTTCAGGCGTGGGTAAGGGATCTTCAGTTCCACGTGGCCCATGGAGTAGGGCGCAATGGCGTAGACCTCGTACTTCACCACCAGCGCGCCGTAGGTCAGGGCGATGTGCGGCGAGCGCTTGAAGGGCCAGGTCTTGACGAACTCGGCGTCCTTGTCCATGCCCACGCTGATCAGCCAGGCATGGTGCGACGCCTCCACGGTCTTCCAGAAGGTCTCCTCCTGGCCGGGCAGCAGCATGTCTTGCAGGGTCAGTACCTTGTCCTGCTTGCGCGAGTAGTTGATGAAGCCGCGCCCCGGCATGCCGTGGGCGCCGCCGCTGTCGAGGTAGCTGGACAGCTCGATGATCACCAGCCCGTCATGCTGCTCGCGTACCTTGGCTTGCAGGTAGCTGCTGTTGCGTTTGTCGGCAGTGGCCAGGTATTGCTGCTCGTAGGCCTGTAGGGTGCTTGGCGCGGTGCCATGCTGATTGTCTTCGGTCAGCTGCAGCAGGCGTTTTTCGACGATGGCATCGAGCTTGGGCTGGGCCGGGAAGTGCACGGTGTCGATGTTCACCAGCGGGCAGTCGCTGGCGCTGCAGCCGGGCTTGACGTGCTCCCAGGCATCACGCTTGACCTCCAGCGGGGTCCGGTAATTGGGTGCGAACAGGCTCTGGCAGGCGCCCAGAGCGAGTGCCAGCACGGCCACGGAAGTCAGTTTGACAAGTGTCATGGTGATCCTTGCAGAACAGGGAAAAGTCGGCCTTTGACCGTCTGCGCGGCCTTCAGTTCGCCACTAAGCTAACAGAGTGAAGACGTGCTGTCCCGAGTGCGCGAACGGTTGCCGGAAAGGGGTGAAACGGGCAACCGTGCAGAGTAGGATGGCGCGATGCGGTAATTGAGGTCATGAGGGTTTCCATGTCAGACACGTTGAATTCGGTGCCCAAGGCGGTCGAGATCGTCAAGCGGGCCAACTGCTTCAAGGGCTTCTACAAGCTCGACAAGGTGCAGCTGCGCCATGAACTGTTCGCGGGTGGCATGAGCCGTGAGATCAGCCGTGAGCTGTTCGTGCGTCACGATGCGGTCTGTGTGCTGCCGTATGACCCACTGCGTGATGAGGTGGTATTGATCGAGCAGTTCCGTGTCGGTGCCGTGGGCAAAATCGACAACCCTTGGCTGATCGAGATGGTCGCCGGGCTGATCGACAGGGAAGAAGAGCTGGAAAACGTCGCGCATCGTGAAGCCGAGGAAGAAGCCGGGCTGAGCATAGGGGCCTTGTGGCCGATTACCCGCTACTTCCCTTCGCCCGGCGGCAGTGACGAGTACGTGCACCTGTACCTCGGCCGCTGCAGCAGTGAAGGCGCGGGTGGCCTGCATGGCCTGGAAGAAGAGGGCGAGGACATCCGTGTGCGCGTGTGGTCGTTCGACGATGCAATGCAGGCAGTGCGCGATGGTCAAATCTGCAACGCGGCGACCATCATCAGCCTGCAGTGGCTGGCGCTGAACAAAGATGAAATTCGAGGTATGTGGAAGTGAATCTCTTGCGTGAGCGATATCGGGTCGATCTGGCCGGGCTGCAAGCAGCCTGCGAGGCCAACTATGCCCGGCTCATGCGCCTGCTGCCCGATATGCGCACCACCCAGAGTTCGCGGCGCATCGGCATGACCCAGGGCGACCAGATGCTGGGCGTGCTGGTGCTCGATGTGCTGCTGGCCTGCCCGTACACCACCACCTTGCGGGTGCGCCAGGAGCACAGCCTGCCCTGGCTGCCGGTGCCGCACCTGGAGGTGCAGGTGTATCACGATGCGCGCATGGCCGAAGTGATCAGCGCCGAGCATACCCGCCGCCTGCGCAGCATCTACCCGTACCCCAACGAAGCCATGCATCAGCCGGACGAGAAGGCGCAGCTCAATCTGTTCCTCGGCGAATGGCTCAGCCATTGCCTGGCCTGCGGCCATGAACTGGCAAGTGTGCGCTGAATTGTGACCTGGGTCGGTTTCGAGTGTTTGCTCGCAGCCGTTCCAGCGCCATAATTCGTGCAGTACCCGTTCGAGGAGACGGCCGTTGCCGCACCCAGACCCTTCCCCTGCGCCCGTGCATGTGGTGCAACTGACCGACGCCCACCTGTTCGCCGATCCGGCGGGCACCTTGCTGGGCCTCAATACCCGTGACAGCCTGCGCCATGTGGTGGCTCAGGTCGGTCGTGAGCAGCCGCGTGTCGACTTGCTGCTATGCACCGGCGATCTGTCCCAGGATGGCAGTGTCGCGTCTTATGAAGCCTTCCGTCAGGTGACCCGGGAAATGCCTGTGCTGACCCGCTGGTTGCCGGGCAACCATGATGAAGCCAAGGTCATGGTTGAAGTTGCACCAGAGCTGGTGCAGTCGGTGACCGACATCGGAAGCTGGCGCGTGGTCATGCTCAACACGGCGGTACCGGGTGCTACCCATGGGCTGCTCGAGCGGGACCAGCTGTCGGCGCTCGATGACGCCCTGGCCTCGGCCGGCGCGCGCCATTGCCTGGTGTGCTGCCATCATCAGCCGGTGGATATCGGCTGCGCCTGGATCGCCCCGATCGGCCTACGCAATGCCGATGAACTGTTGCAGCGGTTGCGTGGTTATCCACAGGTGAAGGCGTTGCTCTGGGGGCACATTCACCAGGAGTGGGATGAGCTGCGCGAGGGTTTGCGCCTGCTGGCCACGCCGTCGACCTGCATCCAGTTCGCAGCGGGCAGCGAGGACTTCAAGGTCAGCGATGAGCAGCCGGGATATCGCTGGTTGCGCCTGCATGCCGATGGGCAGCTGGAGACTGGGGTAGAGCGGGCCGCTGATTTTGAAGTGACGCTCGACTTCAATAGCGCGGGATATTGAAGATACCGGGGCTGCTGCGCAGCCCGGCTCTTTGAAGAAATTGTTGCGAAATTGGCCATCCGGCGCCAAAACCCGGCTAACGCGCTACACTGCGCGTCCCTGCGCCCACTCGATCGGGTGCAAAGCCACAGATTCCGGGGGCAGCATGTCGGGTTCCATCCTCTATATCCATGGCTTCAACAGCTCGCCGCTTTCCACCAAGGCACGCCAGCTCGTGGCAGTCATGCAGCAAATCGGCCTGTCGCAGCAGTTGCGCGTCCCGGACTTGCACCACCATCCACGTCAAGCCATGGTCCAGCTCGAAGCGGCCATCGCCGAGCTTGGCGCGCCCCTGCTGGTCGGCAGTTCGCTCGGCGGCTACTATGCCACCCATCTGGCCGAGCGCCATGGGCTGAAAGCCCTGCTGGTCAACCCGGCAGTCACCCCGCACAAGCGCTTCGACGGTTATCTGGGTTCCCAGCGCAACCACTACACTGGCGAGACGTGGGAATTGACCCTGGACCATGTGCAGGCCCTGGCCGAACTGGAAGTGCCGGCGCCGACCGACCCATGCCGCTATCAAGTGTGGCTGCAGACCGCCGATGAAACCCTGGACTACCGCCACGCCGAGCACTATTACCGGGCTTGCGCCCTGCGCATCCAGGCCGGTGGCGACCACAGCTTCCAGGGCTTTGCCGAGCAGCTGCCTGGCCTGCTGGCCTTTGCCGGTATTGCCCGGCAGCAGTATGCGGCGCTCGATTTTTCTGTATTTTGATCTTTTTGCATTCACCAGACTGACGACGAGAATCCATGGCCAATCCCAGCGCTAGCGCCTATAACGCAGACGCCATCGAAGTCCTCTCCGGCCTCGACCCGGTGCGTAAACGCCCAGGTATGTACACCGATACCAGCCGGCCTAACCACCTGGCCCAGGAAGTCATCGACAACAGCGTCGACGAAGCCCTGGCCGGCCATGCCCGCTCGGTGCAGGTCATCCTCCACGCCGATCATTCGCTGGAAGTCAGCGACGATGGCCGTGGCATGCCGGTGGATATCCATCCTGAAGAGGGCGTGTCGGGTGTCGAGCTGATCCTCACCAAGCTGCACGCCGGCGGCAAGTTCTCCAACAAGAACTACCAGTTCTCCGGCGGCCTGCACGGCGTGGGTATTTCGGTGGTCAACGCCCTGTCGACCCAGGTGCGCGTGCGCGTCAAACGTGACGGCAACGAGTACCAGATGACCTTTGCCGATGGCTTCAAGGCCAGCGAGCTGGAAGTGGTTGGCACGGTCGGCAAGCGCAACACCGGTACCAGCGTCTACTTCAGCCCGGACCCGAAGTATTTCGATTCGCCGAAGTTCTCCATCAGCCGCCTCAAGCACGTGCTCAAGGCCAAGGCCGTACTGTGCCCGGGCCTGCTGGTCAGCTTCGAGGACAAGGCCAGCGGCGAGAAGGTCGAGTGGCACTACGAAGATGGCTTGCGTTCCTACCTGGTCGACTCGGTCAGCGAGTTCCTGCGTCTGCCCGACGAGCCGTTCTGCGGCAGCCTGGCGGGTAACAAGGAAGCCGTCGACTGGGCCCTGCTGTGGCTGCCCGAAGGCGGAGACAGCGTTCAGGAAAGCTACGTCAACCTGATTCCCACGGCCCAGGGCGGTACCCACGTCAACGGCCTGCGCCAGGGCCTGCTCGATGCCATGCGGGAATTCTGCGAGTTCCGCAACCTGTTGCCGCGCGGCGTCAAGCTGGCGCCGGAAGACGTCTGGGAGCGCATCACCTTCGTCCTCTCGATGAAGATGCAGGAACCCCAGTTCTCCGGCCAGACCAAGGAGCGCCTGTCGTCCCGCGAGGCGGCAGCGTTCGTTTCGGGCGTGGTCAAGGATGCCTTCAGCCTGTGGCTCAACGCCCACCCCGAGCTGGGCATGCAGCTGGCGGAACTGGCCATCAGCAACGCCGGCCGTCGCCTCAAGGCGAGCAAGAAGGTCGAGCGCAAGCGCATCACCCAGGGCCCGGCGTTGCCTGGCAAACTGGCCGACTGCGCCGGGCAGGACCCAATGCGCGCCGAACTGTTCCTGGTCGAGGGTGACTCCGCCGGTGGTTCGGCCAAGCAGGCCCGTGACAAGGAATTCCAGGCCATCCTGCCGCTGCGCGGCAAGATCCTCAACACCTGGGAAGTGGATGGCGGTGAAGTCCTGGCCAGCCAGGAGGTGCACAACATCGCCGTGGCCATCGGTGTCGACCCGGGTGCGGCCGACCTGTCGCAACTGCGCTACGGCAAGATCTGCATCCTCGCCGACGCCGACTCCGACGGTTTGCACATCGCCACCTTGCTCTGCGCACTGTTCGTTCAGCACTTCCGCCCGTTGGTCGAAGCCGGCCATGTCTACGTTGCCATGCCGCCGCTGTACCGCATCGACCTGGGCAAGGAAATCTACTACGCCCTCGACGAAGCCGAGCGTGACGGCATCCTCGACCGCCTGGTGGCCGAGAAGAAGCGCGGCAAGCCGCAGGTCACCCGATTCAAGGGCCTGGGTGAAATGAACCCGCCGCAGCTGCGCGAAACCACCATGGACCCGAACACCCGGCGCCTGGTGCAGTTGACCCTGGAAGATGTCGAAGCCACCTGCGAGCTGATGGACAAGCTGTTGGCCAAGAAGCGCGCAAGTGATCGCAAGAGCTGGCTGGAAACCAAGGGGAACCTGGCTGAGGTCATGGTTTGATTCGTCTGTTGCTTGCAGCATGCCTGGCGCTGGTTGCCTTGCCGAGCCTGGCGGGCAACTGGCCGGAATTGAAGCTGGCCTCCGAGCATCCGATCGATGGCATGCGCGGCGGCAACCTGTCCGGCCTGGCCGAATGCCGGGGCGGGCTATGGGGTGTTTCCGACCGTGATGACGATCGCATTTACCGCTTCGACCAGCAGAACGCCGCCTGGCGCGCGCAGCCGCTGACCTTTACGCCACCGCCGGTGCCCGAGAGTGGCCTGCCGTGGGGGTTGAAGTCGCGTAACTGGGCGGCGTCCTACGTGCGCGGTGGCGAGCTGGACTACGAAGGCATCACCTGTGACCAGGCGGGTAACCTCTACCTGGTCAGCGAGGCCCATGCGGCAGTGCTGCAGCTACCTGCCGAGGGTGAGCCCGAGTGGTTGAAGATCGACCCGGCGATGGTGCGTCAGGCCCGTGCCAGCGGCATGCTGCTCAACTTCAATGCCCTGTTCGAGGGCCTGGCCATCAATCCGCAAGGTGACCGCCTGTGGCTGGCGGCCGAGCGCGAACGGCGCGGCCTGGTGGCCATCGAGCGCCAGCAGTCGGTATGGACTTGCGGACGCAGCTGCGTGTTGCTGAGCGAAGCCGGGGTCGAGATGCAGCCGCCTCAGATGCCCAACCCCCGGGCGCTGTCGCGCGACTTCGCCGACCTCGCCTGGTTCGAGGGCAAGTTGTTCACCCTCGAGCGCAATGCCTACCGCGTGTGCCGGCGTGATGCCACGAGCGGCAACGTCGAGCAATGCTGGTCATTCGCCGCCGAGGCACTGGTGCCGCAGCGCCGCTACGACCAGCCGTACGGCCTGGCCGAAGCGCTGGTGATCGATGCCAAGGGCGCCTGGATCGGCCTGGACAACAACAACGGTGATCGTGCCGATGGCGAAAGCCGGCCGATCGTCTGGCGCTTCGACGCGCCGCAGGGCGGCTGGAGCGCCACGCCATGAGCCAGCCACCGGGCAAACGCGCCGGCAAGCTACTGATGATGGTGGCCTGGGTGGCAGGGCTGTTCCTTGCCACGCGTTACTTTGGGCACTGGGAAAACCACGAGCGCAACCCGAATGCGCAGGTGCAGTCGTCGCATGGTGACGGTTTCATCGAATTGAGCCTGCTGAGCAATGGCCAGGGGCACTTCGTGCTGGACGGCGCGATCAACGGCCAAGTGGTGCATTTCATGCTCGACACCGGCGCCACCGACGTGGCGATCCCGGAGTCACTGGCCAAGGACCTGAACCTGCAGCACGGCAGTTCGGTGATGCTGAGCACCGCCAACGGCCGCACCGAAGGCTACCGCACCCGGCTGGATACCCTGCAGTTGGGCGATATCCACCTGCAGAACGTGCGCGCCCTGGTGGTGCCAGGCCTGGACGGGCAGACCGTGCTGCTGGGCATGAGCGCCCTGAAACAACTTGAATTTACCCAGCGCGGCGGCACCATGCTGTTGCGCCAGAACCTGAAATGACGAGGCCCGCATGAGCGACTCACTGGAACTCAGCCTGGACGGCGTCGAACGCCGCTCGCTGGCTGACTTCACCGAACAGGCCTACCTCAACTATTCCATGTACGTGATCATGGACCGGGCCTTGCCGCACATCGGCGACGGCCTGAAGCCGGTGCAGCGACGCATCGTCTATGCCATGAGCGAGTTGGGGCTCAATGCCGACGCCAAGCACAAGAAGTCTGCCCGTACCGTCGGCGACGTGCTCGGCAAGTTCCACCCCCACGGCGATTCGGCCTGCTACGAAGCCATGGTGCTGATGGCGCAGCCGTTCAGCTACCGCTATACCCTGGTCGACGGCCAGGGCAACTGGGGTGCCCCGGACGATCCGAAGTCGTTCGCCGCCATGCGTTACACCGAGGCACGCCTGTCGCGCTACTCGGAAGTGCTGCTCAGTGAAGTGGGCCAGGGCACCGTCGACTGGGTGCCGAACTTCGACGGCACCCTGGAGGAACCTGCGGTCCTGCCGGCGCGCCTGCCGAACATCCTGCTCAACGGCACCACCGGTATCGCCGTGGGCATGGCCACCGACGTGCCGCCACACAACCTGCGTGAAGTGGCCAGCGCCTGCGTGCGCCTGCTCGACGAGCCCAAGGCCACCATCGAGCAGTTGTGCGAGCACATCCAGGGCCCGGACTACCCGACCGAGGCCGAAATCATCACGCCGCGTGCGGAAATCCAGAAGATCTACGAAAGCGGCCGTGGCTCGATCCGCATGCGCGCCGTGTACCGCGTCGAGGACGGCGACGTTGTCGTCACCGCGCTGCCGCATCAGGTCTCCGGGGCCAAGGTGCTGGAGCAGATCGCCGCGCAGATGCAGGCCAAGAAGCTGCCGATGGTCGCCGACCTGCGTGACGAGTCGGACCACGAGAATCCATGCCGCATCGTCATCATCCCGCGTTCCAACCGCGTCGATGCCGATGAACTGATGCAGCACCTGTTCGCCACCACTGACCTGGAAAGCAGCTACCGGGTCAACGTCAACATCATCGGCCTCGACGGTCGCCCGCAGCTGAAGAACCTGCGTGCATTGCTGCTGGAGTGGCTGGAGTTCCGCACCCATACCGTCCGCCGCCGCCTGCAGCACCGCCTGGACAAGGTCGAGAAGCGCCTGCACCTGTTGGAAGGCTTGCTCACCGCGTTCCTCAACCTGGATGAAGTGATCCACATCATCCGCACCGAAGAGCACCCCAAGCAGGCCCTGATCGAGCGCTTCCAGCTGACCGAGATCCAGGCCGACTACATCCTCGAGACCCGCCTGCGTCAGCTGGCGCGCCTGGAAGAGATGAAGATTCGCGGCGAGCAGGACGAACTGCTCAAGGAACAGGCCAAGCTGCAGGCCCTGCTGGGCAGCGACGCCAAGCTGCGCAAGCTGGTGCGCAGCGAACTGATCAAGGACGCCGAAACCTATGGCGACGACCGCCGCTCGCCAATCGTCGAGCGCGCCGAAGCCAAGGCCCTGTCAGAAAACGAGCTGATGCCGACTGAGCCGGTCACCGTGGTGTTGTCGGAGAAGGGCTGGGTGCGCTGCGCCAAGGGCCACGACATCGACGCCACCGGCCTGTCCTACAAGGCCGGCGACGGCTTCAAGGCCGCCGCTGCCGGGCGTTCCAACCAGTTCGCCGTGTTGATCGACTCCACCGGGCGCAGTTATTCGGTGGCCGCGCATACCCTGCCATCGGCGCGGGGCCAGGGCGAACCGCTGACTGGCCGCCTGACGCCGCCGCCAGGGGCAACGTTCGAGTGCGTGCTGCTGCCAGACGATGAAGCGCTGTACGTGGTGGCCTCGGACGCCGGCTACGGCTTCGTGGTCAAGGGTGAAGACCTGCAGGCGAAGAACAAGGCTGGCAAAGGGCTGCTCAGCCTGCCTAACGGTGCCAAAGTCATGACGCCGCGCCCGGTGGCCAATCGTGAACAGGACTGGCTGGCAGCGGTGACCACAGAAGGTCGCCTGCTGGTGTTCAAGGTTTCCGACCTGCCACAGCTGGGCAAAGGCAAGGGCAACAAGATCATCGGTGTGCCCGGTGATCGGGTCGCCAGTCGTGAAGAATTTGTCACCGATCTGGCGGTGATTGCCGAGGGTGCAACCCTTGTATTGCAGGCCGGCAAGCGTACCCTCTCTCTTAAGCCAGACGACCTGGAGCACTACAAGGGCGAACGTGGCCGCCGTGGCAGCAAGCTGCCCCGCGGCTTCCAGCGGGTCGACAGCCTGCAGGTGGAAGGGCCGGCATAATCCGACGAAATGTCTGGAACGGCAATTTCAGCGCCGTTCCAGGCAGAAATGCTGGAGTCGGGCCGCTATTTCGCGGATGATAGTGCCCCTGTGGTGCCGGCGTGGCCGTGTGCCCGATTGAATCTCTATCAGTATCACTGCGGTTTGCCTGGTGGCGACCGCCTGGATGGGTTGAATGAAACTCCTGCGCCTTCCATTTGCGCTGTTGATGACGGGTTTGCTGGGACTGAGCGGGTGCAGCATGCATCAGCCGGTTGCCCTGTACCAACTCGACAGCGGTGATCCTGGCCAGCCTTCACAGAGTGCGGGCATGGCCGTGGTACTCGGCCCGGTGTCGGTAGCCGATTACCTGCAGCGCGAAACCTTCTTGCAGCGTCAGGCCGATGGCAGCCTGAGTTCGGCGACCGACGGTCGTTGGGCGGGTAGCCTGTCGGCGGACATCGATCAATTGCTGGTGCGTCAGCTGGCCTGGCGCCTGGACAGCCAGCGCGTGGTGCTGGCCCCGGCCAGCACTGGCTTCACCCCGGACGTGCAGGTGCTGCTGTCGATCACTCGCCTGGATTCGGGCAAGAACCAGCCAGCGATTCTCGATGCGCAATGGCGCCTGCTCGACCGTCGTGGCCATGTGCGTGACAACCGCATCGTTCATCTCGAGCAGCCCCACGAGGGCAGCGAGTCGTCCCAGGTTCAGGCCCAGGGGCAGTTGCTGCAGAAGCTGGCCGAACAGTTGAGCTCGGCGGTCAAGCCGCTGGCCAATCAGCCTGCGGTTGCCGAAGAGGCGCCGAAGAAGCAGGCAGCACCGGTACAGGTGAAGAAAGAGCCGGAGAAGTCGAAGATCCCGATGGCTTCGCCGATTCGTACCGATATGGAAGTCTATCGCTTCTGATCGAGCCGCCACCCACAAAAAAGCCCGCACATTCGCGGGCTTTTTTGTGGGTCTCTGAAATGGCTGGGGCGGCAAAGCAGCCCCAAGGATGTGAAATCAGGCCCGGCGCTCGTGCATCCGCGCCAACTGGCGCTCCAGCATCGACGGGTAAGGCTCCATCAACCGCTCCACACAGCAAGCCCCTTCAGGGCTGGCGATCGGACGGATGCGGGCGCGCTTGCGGATCAGTTCGTCATCACTGATCTGACGCTCCACCAGCAGCAGGTTGCGGCTGTGCTGCGACAGTGCCAGCGCGTCCTGGGCCTTTTCGGCCATCAGCAGGTCGACCTGCTCCAGCCCTTGCAGGTCATCGCCCAGGGCCAGGCCCAGTTGCAGTTGCAGGGTGATGCCGCTGTCGGCCACTTCGATCTGCAGGGCATGGCCCAGCGCGCGCAGCAGCTCACCGCAGCAAATGGCGTTGGTCAGGTAGTCCTCACCGCAGTCGCGGCTGTGGAACAGCACCAGGGTGCTGCCATCGTTGAGCGTGTGGATATCGCCTTCATACAGCGAAGCAGCCTGTTCCAGGCAACCACGATAGCGCTCCAGCAGCTCGGTCAGGCGCGTGCGCGGCAGGCGACGCAGTTGTTCCTGGGAGCCCAGTTGCACGGCCAGTACCGCGGTGTTCTGCGGCTCGTCGGACTCGACCACGGCAGGTTTGGCCGCGGGTTGTTCCTCGTCGTCCAGCAACCCAGCGAAGGCAGCGTCGTCGTCCTCGTCCGCCTGGACCACGGCCTTGGCGCGCTGTGCGGGCTTGGCCGGGGCCTCGTCGTGCAGGTCATCGAACTCGTGTTCGTCCTCTTCTTCCTCCGGTTCCGGCTCGGGCGGAGGTGGCGGTGCCAAGCGGGCGTGCAGCTGGCGGGCGATGTCGCCGATCTCGTCCTGACGGTCGATGGCCGGGGTGTAAGGGTGCGGGTCACGCAGCCACACCCGCAGCTGCAGCAGCGGCAGGGTGATGTGGCGGCCTTGGCGCAGGCTCAGGCTCAGCGCCAGGGCCAGCAGGATGGCGGCGAGGATGCCCATGCTCTGCAGGCTGATCAGCATCGGCTGCTGGAACTGACTCATGTCCAGGCTGATGCGCAGCTGACCGGCGGTCACGTCCTGGAACGTGATCTTGGTCTGGTACAGGCCTTCGGCCTCGCCCAGCAGGCTGTTGCGCGGGCGCTGGCCTGCCTCGGCGAGGATGCGGTTATCCACGCTGTAGATGGCCGCATGGGCCACCAGCGGGTTTTTCACCAGGTTGCCCAGCAGCACGTTGAGGCTGAGGATGTCGTTGGACACCAGCAGCTCGGTGGCCGAGGTGGCGGTCTGGGTGGTCAGGCTCTGGCCGAGGGCGTCGGCCTGCTCGTGCATGGCCTGCTTGAACTGCAGGCCCATCACGCAGGCATAGATCACCAACGCCAGCGCCACCAGGAAAATGTTGGTGGTGGCGATGCGCAATGCCAGGGGCACGCGACGTTGGCGCAGGGCTCGGAAGATCATGATGAAGAAGTTGTCGGTTTTGACGGGCGTGGGCCGGTTCACAGAGCTCGGCTCTTAATGGCATAAAAGTGTTGGGCAGTATAGCGAGCAGTGTTTTGTCGGCAAAGTAGAGTTGGCGCCCGATGGTCATGGAAAATCGGTAGAATGCGCATTTTTCATCGAAGTCGGAGCCAGGTTGTGCGCGAAATCGTTCTGATCAACATCACCGGTGAGGACCGCCCGGGTCTTACCGCCGCCATTACCGGCGTCCTGCTCCAGGGCGGTGTGAACATCCTCGACATCGGCCTGGCGGTCATGCACGGCACCCTGTCGTTCGGCATCCTGGTCGATATCCCGGATAACGAAGTGGCTACCAGCCTGCTGCAGAGCGTGCAGTCCAAGGCCCACGAGCTGAACCTGCAAGCGCGTTACACGCCGATCTCCGAGGCCGATTACCAGCATTGGGCCGATGCCCAGGGCGAAGCGCGACATATCGCGACCCTGCTCAGCCGCAAGATCACCCCCGAGCAACTGCAACGCGTCAGCGCAGTCATCAGCCAGTATGGCCTGACCATCGAACGTATCGAACGCCTGTCGGCGCGGGTTGCCCTGGGCGCATCGAGCGAAAAGGGCAAGGCGGCGTTGGAAATTTCCGTGCGTGGCGTACCGAGCGACGCCCAGGCGCTGCGTGCTGACTTCTTCGCGTTGTCTGAAGAGCTGAACATCGACATTGCGTTCCAGAAGGACGACCTGTTCCGCCGCAACCGCCGCCTGGCGGTATTCGACATGGACTCGACCCTGATCGAGGCGGAAGTCATCGACGAACTGGCCAAGGCAGCGGGTGTGGGCGAGCAGGTTGCCGCGATCACCGAGCGGGCCATGCGCGGCGAGCTGGACTTCCGCGCCAGCTTCAAGGAACGCATGGCACTGCTCAAGGGCCTGGATGTCGGCGTACTCGACGAAATCGGTGCTTCCCTGCGCCTGACCGAAGGTGCCGAGAACCTGTTCGCCGAGCTCAAGCGTCTGGGCTACAAGACGGCGATCCTGTCCGGTGGTTTCTCGTATTTCGCCAAGCAGGTGCAGGCGCGCCTGGGCATCGATTACGTGTTTGCCAACGAACTGGAAGTGGTCGATGGCAAGGTGACCGGCGTGGCCGTAGAGCCGATCGTCGATGCCCAGCGCAAGGCTGATTTGCTGCAACATCTGGCCAGTGAAGAAGGCCTGCAACTGGAGCAGACCATCGCCGTGGGCGATGGCGCCAACGACCTGCCGATGCTGTCGCTGGCCGGCCTGGGCGTGGCCTTCCGCGCCAAGCCGCTGGTGCGCCAGTCGGCCAAGCAGGCGATTTCCACCCTGGGGCTGGATGGCGTGCTGTACCTGCTGGGCCTGCGCGACCGCGACGCCCGCGGCTGATCCAAGGTTAAAAAAAAGGCCCTGCATGCTCATGCAGGGCCTTTTTTTGTGGCCAGGCTCAAGCCTGGGCAGGGGTCGCCAGCAGTTCGCCCATGCGCACAGCCGAAGCTGCGCCGAGGGTCTGGGCCCATTTCACTTGCTCTGGCCCAAACAGCACGATGGCGGTCGAGCCCAGCTTGAAGCGGCCCAGCTCGGCACCTTTCTCCAGGTGAATCGGTGCACGGCTGCTTTCGTCGTAACGGAAAGTCTTCAGTTCACGTTTCGGTGGCGTGACCAGGCCGGCCCAGACAGTCTCGATCGAGGCGACGATCATTGCACCGACCAGCACCACGGCCATCGGCCCGCGCTCGGTATCGAACAGGCACACCACACGCTCGTTGCGGGCAAACAGCTCCGGAACGTTCTCGGCAGTGGTCTGGTTGACCGAGAACAGACGGCCCGGCACGTAGACCATCTCACGCAGGGTACCGGCCAGCGGCATGTGCACGCGGTGGTAGTCCTTCGGCGACAGGTAGATGGTGGCGAACTCGCCGCCCATGAATGGCGCGGCCAGTGCCGGATCACCACCGAGCAACTCAAGCGCGCTGAAGCTGTGGCCCTTGGCCTGGAAGATACGACCGTGTTCGATCGGGCCCAGCTGGCTGACGGCACCATCGGCCGGGCAGAGGATTGCGCCCGGGGTTTCGTCCAGCGGGCGTGCACCTGGCTTGAGGGCGCGGGTGAAGAAGGCGTTGAAGTGCTCGTAGGCGGTGAGGTCTTCGACCAGCGCTTCGTTCATGTTCACCTGGTAACGCTTGGCGAACCAGGCGGTGAAGGCGTTCTTGAACCAGCGCGCACGGCACTCGGCGACACAGCCAGCCAGGCGCGACAGCAAGTGGTGCGGCAGCAGGTACTGGCTGAGGATGAACAGACGGGATTTCATTGAGTTGATTGTCCTTGAACTTCGACAGGCGTGTCCGGGTGGTTGCCCCATTCGCTCCACGAACCGGCATAAGCCTTGATGCGTGGGTAGCCGAGGGATTTGGCCACCAGGTAGGTGAAACCGGAGCGGCGGTGGGTCTGGCAGTGGGTGATCACTTCCTTGTCCGGGGTGATGCCCAATTGTTGCAGGACTTCAGCGATGTCCTTGCGGATGCGCAGATGGTCGTTGAGGTCCATGCCGGCCGTCCACTCGAAGTTGACGGCGCCGGGAATGTGCCCGGCTTTGGCAGCCAGGACTTTTTCGCCGTTGAATTCCTGCGGGCCGCGGGCATCCCAGACCACCAGGTCGTCGGCGCCCAGGCGGCTTTGCAGGTATTCGCGCGTGGCAGTCGGTTCGTCGTGCAGTTGCAGGTGCACGGGGTCCTTGCCAGGCAAGGGCACGTCGGTGGTGAGCTTGTCTGCCGGCCAGGCCTGGATACCGCCATTGAGATAGTGGTAGCGCGTATGGCCGATGACATCGAGCAGCCAGATGAAGCGCCCGGCCCAGCCGCCGCCTTCATCGTCGTACACCACGTAGACGGCATCGTCACGGTGGCCCAGTTCGCTGAACAGCTTTTCCAGATCGCCCAGGGCCGGCAGCAGGCCGGGTGCCGGAGGCTGGCCAAGCTGGGTGCGCTTGCCCTCGACGAAGCGGGCGCCGGGGATATGCCCGCTGACATAGCGGTTGGCGCTGCTCAGGTCGACCAGGATCAGCTGGCGTGAACCCAGGCGCGGCAGCAGGTCTGCGGCTTCGATCACCAAAGGCAGGCCGGAAAAGTCAGTCATCCACGTTCTCCAGTGTGGAAAGAGGGGCGATTGTAACGCAAGGCTCAGGCGCCGCGTTTGGCAAACACCGCCAGCGCACGCTCGATACATTGCGAAGTCTTGCCGAAGGCCTGCACGCTGACATCGGCCAGTGGCTTGCCGCCCTGATCGGCGACGACCAGCATCAATACCTGGTCGCCGACGGCCAACGAGCGCAGCAACAGGTGTTCACTGCGCAACAGTGCACGCAGCGGGGCTGGCAGCAGCGCCGAGAACTGGGTGTGGTTCTCGGGCGTCAGGCGCAGTTGGCCGGCCTTGCTCATCAGCTTTTGCAGCAGCTTGTTCTGCTCAATCTCCAGGGCGATGCCACCTGCTTCCTTGGGCAGGCCGGCGATCTGCTGCACGCGCAGGCAGTCACTGGCTTTGTCCAGGCTCAGCAGCATGATGCGCTGCATCCCGCAGGCTTCCAGCGCTTCGCGCGCATGGGTGGCCAGGTGCACGGCATTGGTGAACGGGCTGGGTTGGGTCAGTAATTCCTGGCATAGCTTGCGCCAGCGCCCGAGGGCGTCGCTGGAAGGCGGCGGCGGGGTGAGCATGTCCGGGTGCGGGCGACGCTGGTCCCAGGGCCAGATCAGCGCCTCGGCGGGGTGGAACAGGGCATGGCGGGCGTGGCGGCGGGCGCTGGCCGCTGCTTGTTGGTGAACTTGCTGCTGCACGTCTTCAAGCGAGGTCTGCAGGTACAGCGCGGTCAGCAGTTGCCAGCGCAGCAGGTGCGGGTTGTCCCAGCCTACTTGCGCCGCCAGGGCCAGGTTGTTGGCCAGCAGCACGGTATTGGCCGGCTCATTGAACCAGCGGCGCAAGCCAGGTGCCTCGTCCAGGCGATGCTGCTGGCTGAGCGGGTCTTCATCACGTGCGATGCTCAGCACCAGCGCCAGTTGGTCGCGCTCTTCGAGCAGCAGGCGATAGCCTTGGGTCACCCACTTGGGGAGGCGCCAGTGTTCGGCCATGGCCTGGCACAGGGCGAAGATGCGCACGCCGAACAGTTCCTGCTCCACGTCGGCTGCGGTTTCGCCCTTGTGAATGACCCGCAGCTCCCACGCGTCCAGCAGCTTGGGCTGGGCCAGGGCCAGCGGCCACAGCGGGGCGAGGAACAGCAGGCTGCCCCAGTGGATCTCCTGCCACAGGCGCGCCAGGCGGCTGGCGAACAGGCCGCTGGCTTGTTGCGCGGCGTGCTGGCTGATCAGCAGGAACTGGCGCAGCACCGGCGGAATGTCGTCTTCCGGCACGGCAGGCAAGCGCATCAGCAGTTCCCTGCTGCGCGCCAGGCCCAGGCGGTTCAGGGCGATTTCCAGGCTTTCGGCCGGTTCGGCCTGGCTGGCATTGGCAGGGTGGTTGGCCTCGCGCATCACCGACAATACCAGGGCGGGGCTGTCCTGCATCAGTTCGGCAATCTCGCGCAACGAGCGACGGTTGTCGTTGATGGCGCTCATGACCCGGTCATAACTCTGCTTCGGGACCGGTACACGAATACCGTCTAGCAGTTTGACCCAGGCTTCTACCGTACGCGGATTCTGAGTGGGCACCTTGGATTCCATTGGCATTTTGACATCAGTCCGAACTGGCTTTTCGCTTTTAGTGGCTATAGTCTGGCGCAGTTCTGCCGATAAGTAGAAGAAGAGTTTTAAAGCTCCCGTCCCACTCCCTGACCACGACAGCAAGTGCTTTGATCCTATGGCTAAAATTATCGGCATCATCGTCGTATTCGCGAGCGTGCTCGGCGGATATGTACTCTCCCACGGCAAGATCGCGGCGCTGATCCAGCCGTTCGAAGTGCTGATCATTGGCGGTGCAGCCTTTGGCGCCTTCATGCAGGCCAACCCGGGTTACATGACCATGCATGTAATCAAGAAGTCGATGAAGATGTTCGGCTCGCGCTTCTCCCATGCTTTCTACCTGGAAGTGCTGGGCCTGGTGTATGAAATCCTCAACAAGAGCCGCCGCGAAGGCATGATGGCGATCGAGAGCGACATCGAAGACGCCGCCGCCAGCCCGATCTTCGCCAAGTACCCGGCGGTGCTGGGCGACGAGCGCATGACCGCGTTCATCTGCGACTACCTGCGCATCATGTCCACCGGCAACATGGCACCCCATGAGCTCGAAGGCCTGTTCGACATGGAACTGCTGAGCATGAAAGAAGAGCTCGAGCACCCGTCTCACGCCGTCAGTGGCATCGCCGACGGCATGCCGGGCTTTGGTATTGTCGCGGCGGTACTGGGTATCGTGGTGACCATGGCATCGCTGGGTGATGGTGACCAGAAGTCGATCGGCCTGCACGTGGGTGCGGCACTGGTCGGTACCTTCTTCGGTATTCTCGCCGCCTATGGTTTCTTCGGCCCGCTGGCCAAGTGCCTTGAGCACGATGCCAAGGAAGAGCTCAACCTCTATGAATCGATCAAGGCCTCGCTGGTGGCCTCGGCTTCCGGCATGCCGCCTTCGCTGGCCGTCGAGTTCGGGCGCAAGGTGCTGTATCCGAAGCATCGCCCAAGCTTTGCCGAGCTGGAACAAGCGGTTCGCGGTCGCTGAGTCATGGAGAACAATCAGCCGATAATCATCAAGCGCGTCAAGCGCTTCGGTGGCGGGCACCATGGCGGCGCCTGGAAGATCGCGTTCGCCGACTTCGCCACGGCGATGATGGCGTTCTTCCTGGTGCTGTGGCTGCTTTCCACGGCCACGCCTGAACAGAAGATCGCCATTGCCGGCTACTTCAAGGACCCGATCGGTTTTTCCGAAAGTGGCACGCCTTACGTCATCGACCTGGGTGGCTCGCCGCAGATGGCGCCGGAAAAGACCATCAACCCGGAAGTGAAGTCCGAACCTACACCTGATACCAGCATCCAGCTGGACAAGGATCAGGTCGAGACCATGGCCGAACAGGTCGAGCGCGAGCGCCTCGAGTTGCTGTTGCAGGAACTGCAGAACAAGGTCGAGGAAAACCCGCAGCTGCAGAAGTTCAAGGACCAGATCCTGTTTGAAATTACCCAGGACGGCCTGCGCATCCAGATCATGGACGCCGAGAACCGGCCGATGTTCGACATCGGCAGTGCGCGCCTGCAGCCGTATTTCGAAGACATCCTGCTGGCCATGGCCGACACCATCAAGGCGGTGCCGAACAAGATCAGCATCAGTGGCCACACCGATGCCAAACCGTACTCCGGTACGGGCGACTTCGGTAACTGGGAGCTCTCGGCCAACCGTGCCAACGCTGCACGTCGAGCCTTGGTTGCCGGCGGTTATCCCGATGGTCAGGTGGCGCGGGTGGTGGGATATGCCTCTTCGTCGCTGTTCGACCGCAAGAACCCGTTCAACCCGGTCAACCGCCGCATCGACATCATCGTCCTGACCAAGAAGGCGCAGCGCAACATCGAGGGTGAGCAGGGGGCTCCCGAGGCACCCGCCCAGCCGGCTCCGCCAGCAGGTGCAGCGCCTGGGGCGGCGGCTCCGGCCGCGCCGGCGGCGGGAGATGCCGCTGCCCAGGCGCCGATGCAGCCGCGTGAGCTGCGTCAGAAGCTGAACATCTTCGAGGATGGGACCTTGAAGATGGATGAGCAAAAGGATCAGTAAACGCCGGGGCCGCTTTGCGGCCCCAAAGTCTCAAAACCCCCGCCTGATCTTGGCCTTCAGATCTGCATGAAAGAAATCCGCGTTGTGCCGGTCGGCACACGTACCGCTCCCATTTGGCAACACCATTGCCCGCTCGAATGTGCGCTCATCGTGATACGCCCTCACGAACAGGTCGATATGCACTCTCTCGCGCATGACCGGCCATTTGCCGAGGTGTGCGGGTAGTTCGCCGCCCCCTTTGCGATAGAAGCTGACCCGCCGGTTGGCCATCACTGCAGCCCCCAGCAGCCAGGCGGTCCACCAGTCCTGGTCGGCTTCTGCGGGCAGCAGGCCAATCCAGTGGGTTGCATCGCTTATCTGCTGGCAGGCGCTGGCGTAGAGATCGTCGTGGGTCTGGCCGTCGCTGGCAAACTCCACCAGCTGCGCGGTGATGCCTTCGAGCAGCAGGCGTTCGTTGAGGATGAAGGCGTCAAGCCGCTCTTCGTGGCGGTAGCTGATAAAAACCGGCATCGCGGTTGCCCTCCCTGATAGAAGTCGTGACCTTCAGGGAAAGCGACGGCCAGGGCAATAGATGGCAGGAAAACCGGAGGCGTCCTACGCGCCCCGGTAATATTTCCTACAAATCAGTAGCTGTCTTCCGGCAGGCTGGCGATGATCGAGCGGTAGCTGTTCATCCGTTGCGGCTTGATACGGCCTTCTTCGAGGGCCTTGAGCAGTGCGCATCCCGGTTCGCGATCATGCTTGCAGTCGCGGAAACGGCAGGTGCCGAACAAGTCGCGGAACTCGATGAAGCCATCTTCCACGTCGTCGCGGCTGACATGGCCGAGGCCGAATTCGCGGATGCCCGGCGAGTCGATCAGGTCGCCGCCGTTGGGGAAGTGATACAGGCGTGCCGTGGTGGTGGTGTGCTGGCCCTGCCCGGACCATTCGGACAGGTCGCCGACGCGGGTGCCGGCATCTGGCAGCAGGCTGTTGACCAGCGACGACTTGCCCACGCCCGACTGGCCGACGAACACGCTGATGTGCCCGTCGAGCATCTGCTGCAGGCGCTGCATGCCGCCGCCATGGTGCGCGGAGACTTCCAGCAGCGGGTAGCCCAGCTCACGGTAGACCTCGAGCAGCGCGTGCAGGCCCGGGCCGTTCTCGTCGTCGATCAGGTCGGCCTTGTTCAGTAGCAGCAGCGGGCGGATGCCGGCGTGCTCGGCGGCCACCAGGTAGCGGTCGATCAGGTTCGGGTGTGGCTCCGGCGCCGGGGCGAAGACGATCACGATCAGGTCGACGTTAGCCGCCACCGGCTTGAGCTGGCCGTGGTTGTTCGGCCGGCACAGCTCGGTGCTGCGCGGCATCTGCGCGACGATTACGCCGATGCCCTGGTTGCCGGCGCGCCAGACCACGCGGTCGCCAGTGACCAGCGCCGGCAAGTTGGCCCGCAGGTGGCAGCGGAACACTTGGCCGGCGGCTTCGCCGTCCTGAGCTTCTACCTCGACCTGCACGCCGAAGTGGGCGATCACCAGGCCCAATTGTTCCGGCCCCAGGTCGCCGCCCTCCAGCTCTTGCAGCGCGTGCTGCTCGCGTTTGGCGGCGCGAGCGGCGCGTTCGTTCTGGATTTTTTCGATACGCCAGTTCTGGCGCCGATTGAGCTGGCGTTTGGCCATGGACCTTCCAAGGTGGGGCAAGTTGAAAACGGCAGGCAGTTTAGCACGCCCGCTCATGGACCATTCTGGTTACCTTTGCGCCGCGCATGCGCAGGCCGGCGTCGCTAGGCTAATATGACGGCCTATACGAGGAGCCCCTTCATGCAGAACCCACAGAACCTGATCTGGATCGATCTGGAAATGACCGGCCTGGACCCGGACCACGACGTCATCATCGAGATGGCCACCATCGTCACCGACAGCGAGCTGAACACCCTGGCCGAAGGCCCGGTAATCGCCATCCATCACAGTGACGAAGTGCTGGCGCGCATGGACGAGTGGAACACCCGCACCCATGGTGCGTCGGGCCTGACCCAGCGCGTGCGTGACAGCAAGATCAGCATGGCCGAAGCCGAAGCGCAGACCATCGCCTTCCTTGAGCAGTGGGTGCCGAAAGGCAAGTCGCCGATCTGCGGCAACAGCATCTGCCAGGATCGCCGCTTCCTCTACCGGCACATGCGCGGCCTGGAAAACTACTTCCACTATCGCAACCTCGATGTCTCCACTCTGAAGGAACTGGCCGCGCGCTGGGCACCGGATGTGCGTGACAGCTTCAAGAAGGGCAGCACCCACCTGGCGCTGGACGATATCCGCGAGTCGATCGCCGAACTGCGTCACTACCGCGAGCATTTCATCAAGGTATGAGCCGAAGGGGCGCAGATATTGTGCTGGCGCCCTCTTTTGGTGCCTCAGGCAACTGGTTAGACTGCGCGCCTTTCCCGCTCGGACCTGCGCCATGTTGTTGATGCTTTACCTGATCGCCATTACCGCCGAAGCCATGACCGGTGCCCTGTCCGCCGGGCGCCGTGGCATGGACTGGTTTGGTGTTGTGCTGATCGCCTGCGTGACCGCCCTGGGCGGCGGCTCGGTGCGTGACGTGCTGCTGGGGCACTACCCGCTGACCTGGGTGAAGCACCCGGAGTACCTGGTGTTGACCAGCTTCGCCGCACTGTTGACGATTTTCATTGCGCCGATGATGCGCCGTTTGCGATCGCTGTTCCTGGTGCTGGATGCCTTGGGTCTGGTGGCGTTTACCCTGATTGGCTGCATGACCGCGCTGGAGATGGGGCAGGGCATGCTGGTGGCGTCGATCAGCGGGGTGATCACTGGGGTATTTGGCGGGATCCTGCGGGATATTTTCTGTAACGACATCCCGTTGGTGTTCCGTCGTGAGCTGTATGCCAGTGTGTCGTTCGCGGCGGCTTGGTTCTATCTGGGCTGCGTGTACTTCAAGCTACCCGCGGAGCAGGCGATGCTGCTGACCTTGTTCGGTGGCTTTCTGGTGCGCTTGCTGGCGATTCGTTTCCATTGGGAAATGCCCAAGTTCCACTACAACGACCAGCAGTGAATTCTGGGGCCGCGCAGCGGCCCCGGCTATTCAGCGCCATGCCGGGCCAGCGCCCACTCCACATGCTCGCGCACCAGTTCCGATCCATCCTCCCGCCGGGCCTTCAATGCCTCGATCACCGGGATCGTCGAAGGCGCATTGCCCAACCCCACCGCCAGGTTGCGCAAGAACCGCTCATACCCCGCACGCCGCAACGGCCCGCCCTCGGTCTTGCGCAGGAAGGTTCGCTCGTCCCACAGGAACATCTCCGCCAGCTCGGCATTCTCCAGCCCATGCCGCGGCTGGAAGTCCTGCTCCTGGCTGTAATTGGCAAAGCGGTTCCACGGGCAGACGATCTGGCAGTCATCGCAACCAAACACGCGATTGCCCATCATCGAACGCAACTCCACCGGAATGGGCCCGCGCAATTCGATGGTCAGGTAGGAAATGCAGCGCCGCGCATCCAGCACGTAGGGCCCGATGAATGCCTGGGTCGGGCAGATATCCAGGCACGCCTGGCAGCGCCCGCAGTGTTCACTGGTATGCGCCTCGTCCACCGGCAGCGGCAGGTCGACGAACAGTTCGGCCAGGAAGAAGTAGCTGCCGGCCTTGCGGTTGAGCAGCAGGGTATTCTTGCCGATCCAGCCCAGCCCGGCTTGCTCGGCAAGGGCCTTCTCCAGTACCGGGGCGCTGTCGACGAAGGCGCGGTAGCCGAACGGGCCGATCGCTTCCTGGATGCGGTCCGCCAGGAACTGCACGCGTTTGCGCACCAGCTTGTGGTAGTCGCGGCCCAGGGCGTAGCGCGACACGTAGGCCTTTTCCGGCTGTGCCAGGCGATGCGCCATCTGCGTGTCGCCGGGCAAGTAGTCCATGCGCAGCGACACCACGCGTACTGTGCCGGGAATCAGTTGGTCGGGGTGGGCGCGCTTGCTGCCATGGGCACCGAGGTACTCCATTTCGCCCTGGTAGCCGGCGTCGAGCCAGCTTTGCAGGTGTTGTTCGTGTTCGCCAAGGTCGACACCGGCGATGCCGACGTGGGCAAAACCGAGTTCTTGGCCCCAGATCTTGATGGATTGGGCCAGTTGGGCGAGGTCAGGCGTACAAGCGGACATGGATGGGCAGGCAATACGGGCTCAGGTGCGTATAATTCTGCCAGACATTGGAGCCTTTGACCCCATGCCGCAGACCAAACACCCCAGCAATGCCCCGCAACTGATCAGCAGCGTGACCGTTGCACGCCTGTCGGCACGACACGCGCATGCCCATAAAGGCGACTTTGGCCATGTGCTGGTCGTCGGTGGCGACCTGGGCACCGGTGGCGCCGTCCTGCTCAGTGCCGAGGCTGCGCTGCGCTGCGGTGCCGGGCTGGTCAGCGTGGCGACACGCCCGGAGCACGTCGTGGCCGGGCTGGCGCGCATGCCGGAAGCCATGTGCCTGGGGGTCGAGTCGGCCAATCAGGTGATCGGTGTGCTGGAGCGTGCCTCGGTGCTGGTGGTGGGGCCCGGCCTGGGGCAGGCCGCCTGGGGCCGCAGCCTGTTGTCCGCGGTGGCTAATGCCGAGCGCCCGCAGGTGTGGGATGCCGACGCACTGAACCTGCTGGCACGCACGCCACTGGCGCTGCCCAGTGGCAGCATCCTCACCCCGCACCCGGGGGAGGCGGCTCGGCTGCTAGGCATATCCACCGAGGCCGTGCAGGCTGATCGCCCAGGTGCGGCGCGCAAGCTGGCTCGCCGCTATGCCAGCGTCTGCGTGCTCAAGGGCGCCGGTACCCTGGTGGCGGACCCGACCGGCCAGCTGGCGCTGTGCGAGCGCGGCCATCCGGCGATGGCCGGTGCAGGGCTGGGTGACGTGCTGACCGGCGTGCTGGCGGCGTTGCTGGCCCAGGGGCTGGACGCCTGGAGCGCGGCAGGCCTGGGCGTATGGCTGCATGCCTGTGCAGGGGAGCGCCTTGGCGTCAAAGGTAGAGGCCTGGCAGCCAGTGATCTGGCGCCGGTCATTCGTGAGTTGTTGGAGGAGCATTCTGCGTGTCTGGCTTAACCCTGTTTCTGGCCGATGAAGCGGCCACGGTCGATTTCGGCGCAAAACTGGCCGAGGTGACCGGCGGTCGTGGCGTGATTTTTCTCGAAGGCGACCTGGGCGCGGGCAAGACCACGCTCTCGCGTGGCCTGATCCGTGGCCTGGGCCATACTGGTGCAGTGAAAAGTCCGACTTTCACCGTGGTAGAACCCTACGAAATCGGTGACGTGCGCGCCTTCCATTTCGACCTGTATCGCCTGGTCGACCCGGAAGAGCTGGAGTTCATGGGGATTCGTGACTATTTCGAGGGCGATCCGCTGTGTCTGTTCGAATGGCCACAAAAGGGTGCGGGCGTTTTGCCAAAGCCCGACCTGACCATTACCATAAGCCCCCAAGCGGGCGGCCGCTCGCTTGACCTTACGCCGCAGGGGGCTCGCGGCGAGGCCTGGTGCACTGCACTGGCCGAACACTATAAACAGTAAGTGGGGTAGGTATGCGCATACGCGCACTGGTCGCTGTCGTTGGATTGCTGCTGACAGCGGTGACCGTTGACGCTCTGGCCGTCACTCAAGTCAAGAGCGTGCGCCTGTGGCGCGCGCCGGACAACACGCGGTTGGTCTTCGACCTGTCCGGCCCCGTGCAGCATAGCGTCTTCACCCTCAGTGCACCCGATCGCCTGGTGATCGACATCAATGGCGCGACTTTGGCCGCGCCATTGAACGTGTCGACCGCGAATACGCCGATCAACAGCGTGCGCTCGGCCCAACGTACCCCCACCGACCTGCGCGTGGTAGTCGACCTGAAGAAGTCGGTCACGCCCAAGAGCTTTACCCTGGCGCCCAATGCCCAGTACGGCAACCGCCTGGTGGTCGACCTGTACGACCAGGAGGCCGATGCTGTCGCTGCCACGGCACCGACCCCGCCACCCACGCCAGTGCCGACCCCGGCAACCACGCCAGCCGTACCGGTGAGCCCGGCCCAGCCTGCAATCAAGCTGCCGCCCGTGCCCAGTGGCAAGCGCGACATCGTGGTCGCCATCGACGCCGGCCATGGCGGTGAAGACCCGGGCGCATCCGGCTCGAGCGGCCAGCACGAAAAAGACATCGTGCTGCAGATCGCCAAGGAGCTGCAGCGCCAGATCAACACCGAAAGGGGTTACCGCGCCGAGCTGACCCGTACCGGTGACTACTTCATCCCGCTGCGCAAGCGCACCGAGATCGCTCGCAAGAAGGGTGCCGACCTGTTCATCTCGATCCACGCCGATGCCGCACCGTCGCGCGCTGCCTTTGGCGCCTCGGTGTTCGCCCTGTCCGACCGTGGTGCTACGTCCGAGACTGCGCGCTGGTTGGCCGACACGGAAAACCGTTCCGACCTGATTGGTGGTGCCGGTAACGTCAGCCTCGACGACAAGGACCGCATGCTCGCGGGCGTGCTGCTCGACCTGTCGATGACCGCCACGCTGAGTTCCAGCCTGAACGTCGGGCAAAAGGTGCTCGGCAACATGGGGCGGGTGACGTCGCTGCACAAGCAGCGAGTGGAACAGGCGGGCTTCATGGTACTGAAGTCGCCGGATATCCCGTCGATCCTCGTTGAAACCGGGTTCATCTCGAACAACAACGAAGCCGCCAAGCTGGCCACTGCCAGCCATCAGCAAGCATTGGCGCGTTCGATTCATACCGGCGTGCGCCAGTACTTCCAGCAGAACCCGCCGCCAGGTACCTACGTTGCCTGGCTGCGCGACAGCGGCAAGATCGCCCAGGGCCCGCGTGAGCACACCGTGCGCCCGGGCGAAACCCTGGCTATGCTCGCCGTGCGCTACCAGGTCAGCGTGGCCAGCCTGCGCAGCAGCAACAGCCTCAAGACCGATGAGCTGAAGGTCGGCCAGCACCTCGATATCCCCGCTACCACGCTGGCTTCGCAATGAGTGGTGGTTCGCGCATCCAGCTGCTAAGCCCGCGGCTGGCTAACCAGATTGCCGCCGGCGAGGTGGTTGAACGCCCGGCTTCGGTGGCCAAGGAACTGTTGGAAAACAGCCTGGACTCCGGGGCCCGGCGCATCGATGTGGAAGTCGAGCAGGGCGGTGTGAAGCTGCTGCGGGTACGTGACGATGGCAGTGGCATTTCCGCCGATGACCTGCCGCTGGCCCTGGCCCGTCACGCCACCAGCAAGATTCGCGAGCTGGAAGACCTTGAAGGTGTGTTGAGCCTGGGCTTCCGGGGCGAGGCGCTGGCATCGATCAGCTCGGTGGCGCGCCTGACCCTGACTTCGCGCACTGCCAGCGCTGGCGAGGCCTGGCAGGTCGAGACTGAAGGCCGTGACATGACCCCGCGCGTGCAGCCTGCCGCGCACCCGGTCGGCACGTCGGTGGAAGTGCGCGACCTGTTCTTCAATACCCCGGCCCGGCGCAAGTTCCTCAAGGCCGAAAAGACCGAATTCGATCACCTGCAGGAAGTCATCCGTCGCCTGGCCCTGGCCCGCTTCGATGTCGGCTTCCACCTGCGCCACAACGGCAAGAGCATCCTCAGCCTGCATGAGGCTCACGATGAAACTGCCCGTGCGCGGCGGGTCGGCGCCATCTGTGGCCCAGGCTTCATGGAGCAGGCGCTGCCAATCGACGTCGAGCGCAATGGCCTGAGGCTGTGGGGCTGGGTCGGCCTGCCGACCTTCTCGCGCAGCCAGGCCGACTTGCAGTACTTCTTCGTCAATGGCCGTGCAGTGCGCGACAAGCTGGTCGCCCACGCTGTGCGTCAGGCCTATCGCGACGTCCTGTTCAACGGCCGGCACCCGACCTTCGTGCTGTTCCTTGAGCTTGAGCCGAATGGCGTCGACGTCAACGTCCACCCGACCAAGCACGAAGTGCGCTTCCGCGAAGGCCGCTCGGTGCATGATTTCCTCTATGGCACGTTGCACCGCGCGCTGGCTGATGTGCGCCCGGAAGATCAGCTGGCGGCGCCTGCTGCCGTGCCTGAAGTGGTTCGCCCGACTGGCCAGCAGGTCGGTGAGTTTGGCCCGCAGGGTGAAATGCGCCTGGCCTCGCCAGTGCTCGAACAACCGCAGCATTCCATTTCCAATGGCGGCAGTGGCGCCGGCTACCAGTACCAGTACACCCCGCGCCCTTCGCAACCGTTGCCGGCTGCCGAGTCCCAGGCGGTCTACCGCGAGTTCTACAAGCCGCTGAACGAGGGGGCGCCCACCCCTTCGGCGCTGCCGGAAAGCCAGGGCGACATCCCGCCGCTGGGTTATGCCCTGGCCCAGCTCAAGGGCATCTACATCCTCGCCGAGAATGCCGTCGGCCTGGTGCTGGTGGACATGCACGCGGCCCACGAGCGCATCATGTACGAGCGCCTCAAGGTGGCCATGGCCAGCGAAGGCCTCAGCGGCCAGCCGCTGCTGGTGCCGGAAACCCTGGCGCTGAGCCAGCGCGAGGCGGATTGCGCCGAGGAGCACGGCCAGTGGTTCCAGCGCCTGGGCTTCGAGCTGCAGCGCCTGGGGCCAGAGACGCTGGCGATCCGCCAGATTCCGGCACTGCTCAAGCAGGCTGAGGCCAACCGCCTGGTCCAGGACGTGCTCGCCGACCTGATGGAATATGGCACCAGCGACCGGATCCAGGCGCACCTCAACGAACTGCTCGGTACCATGGCCTGCCACGGCGCCGTACGCGCCAACCGGCGCCTGGCCATTCCCGAGATGAACGCCCTGCTGCGCGACATGGAAAACACCGAGCGCAGCGGCCAGTGCAACCACGGCCGTCCGACCTGGACCCAGATGGGCCTGGACGACCTGGACAAACTCTTCCTGCGCGGTCGATGACATGAGCGGCAAACCCCCTGCGATATTCCTCATGGGCCCGACGGCGGCCGGCAAGACCGACCTCGCCATCGAGCTGACCAAGGTCCTGCCTTGCGAGCTGATCAGCGTCGATTCGGCGCTGGTGTATCGCGGCCTGGACATTGGTTCGGCCAAGCCCTCCAAAGAGATTCTGGCGGCTTACCCGCACCGGCTCATCGATATCCGCGACCCGGCCGAGAGCTACTCGGCCGCGCAATTTCGCGCTGATGCCCTGGAAGCGATGGCCGATATCACCGCGCGCGGCAAGATACCGCTGCTGGTCGGCGGCACCATGCTTTATTACAAGGCATTGATCGAGGGCCTGGCAGACATGCCGGCGGCGGATGCGGCGGTGCGCGCAGAGCTTGAGGCCCAGGCCGAGGCGCTGGGCCTGGCCGAATTGCACCGGCAACTGGCAGAGGTTGACCCGGAGTCGGCGGCGCGCATTCACCCCAACGACCCGCAGCGGCTGATCCGCGCGCTGGAAGTCTACCGGGTGAGTGGCGAGAGCATGACAGCCCATCGGCAACGTCAATTCGCGGAAAGTAGCGGCGCAGACGCAGGCGCTGGCGGGCATTTGCCCTATACTGTCGCGAGTTTGGCGATTGCGCCTGCGGATCGTCACATTTTGCACAAGCGAATTGCGCTACGATTTTCGCAGATGCTGGAACAGGGCTTCGTCGACGAGGTCCGATCGCTGCGAGCCAGAAGTGACTTGCACGCCGGACTGCCGTCTATACGGGCAGTGGGTTATCGACAGGTCTGGGACTACCTCGACGGCAAGCTGACTGAGAATGAGATGCGAGAACGCGGTATCATTGCCACTCGACAGCTGGCCAAGCGGCAGTTCACCTGGTTGCGCGGCTGGCCTGACGTGCATTGGCTTGACAGCCTGGCCTGCGACAATCTGTCCCGCACCTTGAAATACCTTGGGGCCGTCTCCATATTGAGCTGAGTCCCTGCTGATAGCCGTCTATTCTTGCGAAGGGGCGGCCTGACTTATCAATTTTTCTGATTTTCTAATTATTTATCCTTACAGGAGTGCGGCATATGTCAAAAGGGCATTCGCTACAAGACCCTTACTTGAACCAACTGAGAAAAGAAAAGGTCCCGGTATCGATCTATCTGGTTAACGGGATCAAGCTGCAGGGCTCGATCGAATCCTTCGACCAGTTCGTGGTACTGCTGAAGAACACCGTCAGCCAGATGGTTTACAAGCACGCCATTTCGACCGTAGTTCCGGCCCGTCCGGTCCGCCTGCCAAGCCCGACCGACGGCGAGCACGGCGACAGCGAGCCAGGCAACGCCTGATAGGAGCCTGCATTGTTCTTTGAGCGCCACGGTGGTGGTGAGCGGGCGCTGCTCGTTCACTTGGAAGGTCAGAACCCTGAGGCGCGCGAAGACCCGCAGGAGTTTCAGGAACTGGCACTGTCGGCCGGAGCCGACATCGTCTCGTTGGCCACGGTAGCCAGGCATCAGCCTACGGCCAAATACCTGATTGGCAGCGGCAAGGTCGAGGAATTGCGCGACCTGGTCAAAGCCGAACAGGTAGACCTGGTGATTTTCAATCACACCCTCACGCCCAGTCAGGAGCGCAACCTCGAGCGAGTCTTCGAGTGTCGTGTGCTTGACCGTACCGGGCTGATCCTCGACATCTTCGCCCAGCGGGCGCGTACCCATGAAGGCAAGCTGCAGGTCGAACTGGCCCAGCTCGACCACATGAGCACGCGGCTGGTGCGCGGCTGGACCCACCTTGAGCGGCAGAAGGGTGGTATCGGCCTGCGCGGCCCGGGTGAAACCCAGCTGGAGACCGACCGCCGTCTGCTGCGGGTACGCATCCGCCAGATCAAGGGGCGCCTGGAAAAGGTGCGCAGCCAGCGTGAGCAGGCCCGTCGTGGCCGCAAGCGCGCGGATATCCCTTCGGTTTCGTTGGTCGGCTATACCAACGCCGGCAAGTCCACACTGTTCAATGCCCTGACCGAATCCGAGGTGTACGCGGCCGATCAGTTGTTCGCCACGCTCGACCCGACCCTGCGCCGGCTCGAACTGGCCGACCTGGGCCCGATCGTGCTGGCCGACACCGTGGGCTTCATTCGTCACCTGCCGCACAAGCTGGTCGAGGCATTTCGGGCTACGCTCGAAGAATCGAGCAACTCGGACCTGCTGCTGCATGTGATCGATGCCCATGAGCCAGAGCGCATGGAGCAGATCGAGCAAGTGCTGGCCGTGTTGGGTGAGATCGGTGCCGAAGGCTTGCCGATCCTCGAGGTCTATAACAAACTCGACCTGCTTGAAGATGTCGAGCCGCAGATTCAGCGCGATGCCGATGGCAAGCCGCAGCGGGTCTGGGTGTCGGCACGAGATGGACGTGGCCTGGAGCTTGTCGGCCAGGCGATTGCCGAGTTGTTGGGGGATGATCTGTTTGTCGGCACCCTGTGCCTGGAGCAGCGTTTTGCCCGCTTGCGCGCGCAATTCTTTGCCCTGGGTGCCGTGCGAAGTGAAGAGCATGACGAAGAAGGGCGCAGCCTGCTGAGTGTTCGCCTGCCCAGGGTCGAGTTGAATCGCCTGGTCAGTCGTGAGGGCATGGAGCCGCAAGTGTTTGTCGAGCAACACACTTTGCAATAAATGCCCGGTGAGGTCGCCGGGCAGCAGTGGCAGGCATTCTGTAGCATTGGACGGCGCGCCGTGGGCGCGTCTTTGCTTTATCAGATGGAGAGCGCTATGGCTTGGAACGAGCCGGGTGGCAACTCGAACAATCAGGATCCCTGGGGCGGCCGTCGCGGTGGCGGCGGTGGTGGCGACAAGAAGGGTCCGCCGGATCTGGACGAGGCCTTCCGCAAGCTGCAGGACAGCCTGAACGGCATGTTCGGCAGTGGCAAGAAACGTGGCGGCGGTGACCGCAATGTCGGCAAGGGTGGCGGCTACGGCCTGCTGGGCATCGGCCTGGCGGTGCTCGCTGCAATCTGGCTGTACAGCGCCGTGTACGTGGTCGACGAGCAGGAGCAAGCCGTAGTGCTGCGCTTCGGCAAGTACTATGAGACGGTCGGTCCCGGCCTGAACATCTACTTCCCGCCAATCGATCGCAAGTACATGGAAAACGTCACGCGCGAGCGTGCCTACACCAAGCAGGGGCAGATGCTCACCGAAGACGAGAACATCGTCGAGGTGCCGCTGACCGTCCAGTACAAGATCAGCAACCTGCAGGACTTCGTGCTCAACGTCGACCAGCCTGAGGTCAGCTTGCAGCATGCGACCGACAGTGCCCTGCGCCACGTGGTGGGTTCCACCTCGATGGACCAGGTGCTGACCGAGGGTCGTGAGCAGATGGCCGTGGATATCCGCGAGCGCCTGCAGCGCTTCCTCGACAACTACCGCACCGGTATCACCGTCACCCAGGTCAACGTACAGAGCGCGGCAGCCCCGCGTGAAGTGCAGGAAGCCTTTGACGACGTGATTCGCGCCCGTGAAGACGAGCAGCGTGCCCGCAACCAGGCCGAGTCCTACGCCAATGGCGTGGTGCCGGAAGCCCGCGGTCAGGCCCAGCGCATCATCGAGGACGCCAACGGTTACCGCGACGAAGTCATCGCCCGCGCCAAGGGTGAGGCCGACCGCTTCACCAAGCTGGTCGCCGAGTACCGCAAGGCCCCTGACGTGACCCGTCAGCGCCTGTACCTGGAGACCATGCAAGAGGTCTACAGCAACACCAGCAAGGTCCTGGTCACGGCCAAGGACGGGCAGAACAACCTGCTCTACCTGCCGCTGGACAAGATGGTCGAAGGCAGCCGCAACGCTTCCGCGCCAAGCACCAGCGTCAGCCCCTCGGTCAACGATGCGGCCGCGCGTGCCGCGCAGGACCTGCAACAGCAACAGCAGCCACTGCGCACTAGGGAGAGCCGCTGATGAGCAACCGATCGCTGATCGCCCTGATCGCCGCCGTGGTTCTGGCCATTGTGGCCTGGAACAGCTTCTACATCGTGTCCCAGACCGAGCGTGCGGTACTGCTGCGCTTTGGTAAGGTGGTCCAGGCGGATGTCCAGCCGGGCCTGCACGTGAAGATTCCGTACGTGAACCAGGTACGCAAGTTCGACGCACGCCTGATGACCCTCGACGCCCCGACCCAGCGGTTCCTGACCCTGGAGAAGAAAGCGGTGATGGTCGACGCCTACGCCAAGTGGCGCGTCAAGGATGCCGAGCGCTTCTACACCGCCACTTCCGGCATGAAGCAGATCGCCGACGAGCGTCTGTCGCGTCGCCTGGAAAGCGGCCTGCGTGACCAGTTCGGTAAACGTACCCTGCACGAGGTGGTTTCCGGTGAACGTGACGCGCTGATGGCTGACATCACCGCATCGCTGAACCGCATGGCCAGCAAGGAGCTGGGTATCGAGGTGGTCGACGTGCGCGTCAAGGCCATCGACCTGCCGAAGGAAGTCAACCGCAGCGTGTTCGACCGCATGAGCACCGAGCGTGAGCGTGAAGCCCGCGAGCACCGCGCCAAAGGTAACGAGTTGGCCGAAGGTATTCGCGCCGATGCCGACCGTCAGCGCCGTGTACTGCTGGCCGAAGCCTACCGCGAAGCGGAAGAGACCCGCGGTGACGGCGACGCCCAGTCGGCCGCCATCTACGCCAAGGCCTACACTCAGGACGCCGATTTCTACGCGTTCTACCGTAGCCTGCAGGCTTACCGCGACAGCTTCTCGAGCAAGAACGACGTGCTGGTACTGGACGCGAAGAACGAGTTCTTCCGCTTCCTGGACAAGAGCAAGCCGTGATGCTCAGGCCCTGATCTTCATGCAGCAGCGCCCCGCCTGGCAGCTAAAACACCAGGCGGGGTGCATCCTGAATGAAAAGGGGTGTATGATGAGGCAGCCGGGAAATTTCCCGGCTTTTTTGCGTCTGCAAGGTTGATTGGCAAAGCGCCAGTTGACGGTTTGGTCAGGTCGCAAGGCAATTTGAGGGTATCGGGTACGGTGGCTGCGCTGGGATCAGTGCTGCCCGCTGCTGTGCGCGATACCGGCTTTACTGACGGCTCGCCAGCTGGCAAGCCGCCCGGACCAGAGGGGAAATGGCGTAATGGCAACGGTAGACCGCTGGCTGCTGCCAGATGGCATCGAGGAAGTACTGCCACCTGAGGCTGCGCGTATCGAGATCGCGCGCCGCCAGGTGTTGGACCTGTTCCAGAGTTGGGGCTATGAGCTGGTCGTCACCCCGCATATCGAGTACTTGGAGTCGCTGCTCACCGGCGCCGGCCAGGACCTGGATCAGCGCACCTTCAAGGTGGTCGACCCGCAGTCGGGCCGCCTGATGGGCTTCCGCGCCGACTTCACCCCGCAGGTGGCGCGCATCGACGCCCACACCCTGCGCCGTGAAGGCCCGAGCCGCCTGTGCTACGCCGGCAGCGTGCTGCACGCCCAGCCGCGTGCCCTGTCCACCTCGCGCAGCCCGATTCAGCTGGGTGCCGAGCTGTACGGCGATGCCAGCCCGAGCAGCGACGTCGAGGTCATCAGCCTGATGCTCGCCACGCTGCAACTGACCGATGTGCCAGATGTGCACATGGACCTTGGCCATGTCGGTATCTACCGCGGCCTGGCCCGTGCCGCCGGCCTGTCGGGCGCGGTCGAGCAGCAGCTGTTCGACGCTTTGCAGCGCAAGTCCGTCGACGAAGTACAGGCACTGACCGCCGACCTGCCGAAGGACCTGGGCAACATGCTGCGCGCCCTGGTCGAACTGTGCGGTGGCCGTGAAGTACTGGCCGAAGCCCGTGTGCGCCTGGGCCGTGCCCCGGCCAGCGTACTGGCGGCGCTCGACGACCTGCTGGCGATCGCCGATCGCCTGGCGTCGCGCTACCCGGACCTGCCGCTGTACTTCGACCTCGGCGAGCTGCGCGGCTACAACTACCACACCGGCGTGGTGTTCGCCGTGTTCGTGCCGGGCGAAGGTCAATCGATCGCCCAGGGCGGCCGCTATGACGACATCGGCGCCGACTTTGGCCGGGCACGCCCGGCCACCGGTTTCTCCACGGATTTGAAGACCCTGGTCACACTGGGGCGAGCGGAGGTCGTATTGCCAACTGGCGGCATCTGGATGCCGGACAGTGGCGACGCGGCCCTCTGGCAGCAGGTCTGCCAGTTGCGCAACGAGGGCCAGCGTGTGGTCCAGGCTCTGCCTGGCCAGCCGTTGAGTGCTGCTCTCGAGGCGGATTGTGATCGGCAATTGATTCAGCAAGACGGGCGCTGGCAGGTTCTGCCGCTGGCCCAGTGAGTTTCTGCGTCGGCAGTAGGCCGGCAACCAAGTTTGCGTGAATGAGGACCAATGTAATGGGTAAGAATGTCGTCGTCCTGGGCACCCAGTGGGGTGATGAGGGCAAAGGCAAGATCGTCGATCTGCTGACCGAACATGCTGCCGCCGTAGTGCGCTACCAAGGTGGCCACAACGCGGGCCACACCCTGGTGATCAACGGTGAGAAAACCGTTCTGCACCTGATTCCCTCGGGCATCCTGCGTGAAGGCGTACAGTGCCTGATCGGCAACGGCGTGGTCGTTGCTCCGGACGCCTTGATGCGTGAAATCACCAAGCTGGAAGAGAAAGGCGTACCGGTGCGCGAGCGCCTGCGCATCTCCCCGGCTGCGCCGCTGATCCTGTCGTACCACGTGGCCCTGGACCAGGCCCGTGAAAAAGCCCGTGGCGAAGCCAAGATCGGCACCACCGGCCGCGGCATTGGCCCAGCCTACGAAGACAAGGTCGCACGCCGCGGCCTGCGCGTTGGCGACCTGTTCCACCGTGAGCGTTTCGCCGCCAAGCTGGGTGAGCTGCTGGACTACCACAACTTCCAGCTGGTGAACTACTACAAAGAGCCGGCCATCGACTTCCAGCAGACCCTGGACGAGTGCATGGCCTACGCCGAACAGCTCAAGCCGATGATGCTCGACGTCACCGCCGAGCTGCACAACCTGCGTCGCGCTGGCAAGGACATCATGTTCGAAGGCGCCCAGGGCTCGCTGCTGGACATCGACCACGGTACCTACCCGTACGTCACCAGCTCCAACACCACCGCTGGTGGCATCTCCACCGGTTCCGGCGTTGGCCCGATGTACCTGGACTACATCCTGGGCATCACCAAGGCCTACACCACTCGCGTGGGTTCCGGTCCATTCCCGACCGAACTGTTCGACGAAACCGGCGCCACGCTGGCCAAGCGTGGCCACGAGTTCGGTTCGACCACCGGCCGTGCCCGTCGTTGCGGCTGGTTCGATGCCGTCATCCTGCGTCGCGCCATCGACGTCAACAGCATCTCGGGCATCTGCCTGACCAAGCTGGACGTGCTGGACGGCCTGGAAACCATCAACATCTGCGTTGGCTACAAGAACGAGAACGGTGCCGTCATCGACGCCCCTTCCGATGCCGACAGCTACATCGGCCTGGAGCCGGTGTACGAAGAGATGCCAGGCTGGAGCGAGTCGACCCTGGGCGTGAAAACCCTGGAAGAGCTGCCGCAAGCTGCGCGTGACTACATCAAGCGTATCGAAGAGCTGGTAGGCGCGCCGATCGACATCATTTCGACCGGCCCGGACCGCAACGAGACCATCGTCCTGCGTCATCCGTTCGCCTGATCTGCCCTCCAGGCTGATCTGACGCCGCGGTCCTGAAAAGGATCGCGGCGTTTTCATTTGTGGCGCAGGCTTGGTTGCTAGACCTTGGCGCTTATCCCTGCTGTGTACGGCACAACCCTTGCTGTAAGAAGTTTCTGTAGATGCCATCAAAATAGTGGCGCCAGAAAACACGAGGGTTACACCGTGTCTGCCATCCTTTCACTGTTACGAAGCCGCCTATTGCGGCCTGTGTTTGTTGCCCTTGGTATCGCCCTTTTGGTGCAGGTGCTGGTTGCTGTTGCGCTGACCCGTAGCACCGTGACGGCCTTGGAGGCTGACCTGGGTGAGCGCCTGGGCAAAGACAGCCGCCAGCTCGCTGGTGAGCTGGAGCAGGCCGGGCAGGACGTGCGCGGGGGCCTTGATAGTCTTTCCAGCAGCACCCGCCAGCGTCTGAGTGCGGGCCTGTCCACCCGGCTGCAGGATGAACAGCAGCAGTTGCGCGCCACCCTGGAGAAAAATCTCAAGGACTCGGCCAACGACATGGCCGAGCTGCTGGCTTCGGTCGCCCCGCGGGCGATCTGGGACAACGATGTACCGATGCTCTCCGACTTCGCCCGTCGGGCCCAGCGCAACCCCAACGTGCTGTTCGTGATCTATGACGATGCCCAGGGCCAGCACCTGACCCGCTACTTGAACCGGCAGAACCCGATCAACCAGGCGCTGATCGAGAAGGGGCAGGGCGAGCGGGCGCTGGACAAGGTGCTCGACGCCGCGCGTCGCGACCCGTCGGTGTACTTCGTCGAAGCGTCGATCAACCCCAATGGTGCCGAGATCGGCAAAGTCCTGATGGGGGTTTCCACGGCCGGCGTTGACCAAGCGCTCAAGGCCCTCGACCAGCGCTTCAGCGCCCTGATCGCCAGCGGTGAGCAGCTGGTTGGCGATAGCCTGGGCGCGGCGGCCGCCGACAGTGGCAAGGCCCTGCGCGAGCGCCTGGAGACCGCACAGGCCAGCGCCACCGCTATGCAGGCCAACACGGCACAGACCGTGCGCGATGCGGCTGCCGAACTGCGCTGGCGGATTGGCCTGGGCCTGGTGGTGGTTGGCCTGGGTGTTCTTCTGGTGGTCGCCGTAGTGCTAGGCCGCCGCGTGCTCAGCAAGCTGCGCCTGCTGATCGCCGCGCTCAACGACCTTGCCGCTGGCGAAGGCGACCTGACCAAGCGCGTGACCCTCGACAGCCGCGACGAGATCGGCGACATGGCTTCGGCGGTCAACCGCTTCGTCGACAAGTTGCAGCCCATCGTCCGCGAGGCTGGCGAAGTGGCCCAGCGTACCGGGGTCGAGATCGGTGCCATGGCCCAGCGCAACGCCGGTGCCGATGCCGCAGCGGCGTTGCAGCGTGATGAAGTGGCCGCCAGCCTGCGCGACCTGTCGAGCATGGCTGATGAGGCCCAGGCTGAAAGCCATGCCATGCAGGCAGCGTTGCAGCAGGTAGTGGACATTCGCCAGGCGACCGATGAGAACAGCCGTTCCTCGACGCAACTGGCGAGCCTGATCGAGAACCTGGCCGGGCAGGTGGAGACCGGCTCGCAGGTGATCGAGCGCTTGGCCAAGCAAAGTGAACAGATCGAAGTGGTGCTGACCGTCATCCATGGCATTGCCGAACAGACCAACCTGCTGGCGCTCAACGCCGCAATCGAAGCCGCACGCGCTGGCGAGACTGGTCGTGGGTTTGCCGTAGTGGCCGATGAGGTACGGGCGCTGGCGAGCAAGACCCAGAGCTCTACCGGCGACATTCAGGCGCACATTGCCGCGCTGCAGAAAGGTGCCAAGGAAGCGGTGGCGACCATCAGCCAGGCCGGGCTCAAGGCCAGTGAAGGGTTGTTGGTGCTGCGTGACAACGAGCGTCGTCAGCAATCGGTGCAGGCGGCCGTGGAGCAGGTGCATGCGGCCATCGGCCTGGCCACCCGTGCTGCTGAGCAGCAAGCCCATGGCGCCCAGGCGGTGAGGGGGAGGGTGGAGAACATCCATGCCCAGGCCGAACGCTCGGCCGAGGTGGTGATGCAGACCACGGCCAGCAGCAAGGTGCTGGATGATCTGGCGGCCCAGTTGCGTGCCAGTCTCGGTCAGTTCCGGGCTTGAAGCTTGCGCAGTCCATTAATAGGAGCGGCCTTGTGCCGCGAAAGGGCCGCAAAGCGGCCCCGGCAATTTCAGCGTTGAAGCAGAAATCCCAGGGCTGCTGCGCAGCCCTTTCGCGACACAAGGCGCTCCTGCAGCGAGCCATGTTGCTATGCTGTCGGCGACACATGACAAAGGGAGTTGCTCATGTCCGCCCAACTGGTCGCCGCCCAGGCCGAACTGAATTTCCTGCACAGTGACAGCGTGCAGCTCACTGCCCCGATGACCGCCCTGCAAGCCTACTGCGCCATGACTTCGAACGTCCCCGGCTGGCTCGCCAGGGCCTTCCGCATCCGCGACTTCATCTCACGCCGTTTCAATGTCGCCGATATCCACGGCTTCAGTCGCCGCGATCCAGCGCATGTGCCAGCCGTCGGCGAGCACCTGGACTTCTTCACCGTCGAGGCCATCAGCGACCAGCAACTGGTGCTGACGTCGCGCGATACGCACTTGGCGGTGATGGTCTGTATGGATGTGTCGACAGGGGAGTGCAGCCTCCCGCAGTTGAAAGTGACCACATCGGTAAAGTGTTTCAACACCTTTGGCCGTTTGTACATGGTGCCGGTAGGAAGGGTTCATGGAGTGATCGTGCGGCGGATGCTGGGCAACCTGCAAGGCCATCGTTTCAAGCATCGGTAAGCAACATACTTTTACCTCATAAATCAGAATTTTTACCCGATCTTGTAGGCAATTTCCCAAGTTTGCTTATGGGCGTGCGTGCTATTGCCTGGCTTGGCACAGGGAACTAGTGTCAACCGGGCCTCGAGGTGACGGTGCTGATCCGCCGTCTGCTTTTCAGGCACAACCGCAAGACGACAATGCGAGAGCTCTATCGTCTTTCAGCCCAAATATTGCCAAGGAGAGGTAAGCATGGCTTTCGATGCTTATATACAAATCACCGAAATTGCTGGCGAAGCACTGGACGAGCAGTTCACCAACTGGATCGAGATTGCTGGCTACAAGTTCGGCGCCAACCAGAGCACCTCTGCCACCGCAAGCTCTGCGGGCGGCGCATCATCAGGCCGTACCACACTCACCAATTTCTCCTTCACCAAGTACCTGGACAGCGCCAGCTGCAAGCTGCTGGAAGCCAGCTGTGCCGGCCAGCACCTGAAGGAAGTGAAGTTGGTGCTGTGCCGTGCGGGTGGCGACAAGCTCAAGTACTTCGAAGTGGTCCTCGAAGAAGTGATCATCGCCGACTACGCCCAGAGCGCCAGCACCGGGGTGCCCATGGAGGTGGTGCAACTGAACTATGGCCGCATCAAGACCACCTACACGCGGCAGAAACGTCTCGATGGCAGCGCCGGTGGCAATGTAACCGGTGGCTGGGATCGCATCAGTAACAAGAAGTATGCGTGAGGTGCGACCATGTCCGAGGCTCGTAGCTACATTAATCCCAAAGCGCAGTCCTATGAGTCACTGAGGGCCGATACACCCATGAACGGGAACCAGCGGGCCAAGTTTGATGTTTTGAATGCGCATATCGTCAACACTGTTGTTTTCCCTGGCGAACTGATAATCGTGGGTGACCCAAGCACACCGTCCTGTACTGCTCATGAGGCATTTCTCATGGGTAAGGCGTTGGGTATACACCTTGATATCGAATTGAACGGCGGTGGGCTTGACGGGTTCCTTCTGGAGAATTTTGAGCTGCTGCAGAGCTTGCTGGCTCGTGGGTCCATCGGCGCTGGTACCGCTAGTGACGCTTGGAGTAAGCATCTTGAAGCGATCAAGAAAACGTTAGAGGAGATAGAACGGCTCCACCGAAATTATTTGCATCAGGGTACGTTGAAAGCTCGTGATGTATTCTACTCGAAACGTACAGCGTTATTTCTGACGTTGGAGGCGCAGCTAGACAGTATGGCTGCGTATGGGGCCGGATTGCGCAATCGGGGTAAAATCAAGCATGCACTGGATATATCCACCAAAAGATTTCTTCACGGTGGTGAGATTAAAGGGTACGCAGAAAAAATATCTGGCGTGGCTAAGGCGGCTAATTGGGTAAAAAAAGGTGCGTATTTGGGGATGGCGCTTGAAGTGGCGTCAACCGAGCTGTCAATTCGTAACGCTTGCGTGCTTGGGCGGGAGGATGAGTGTAAAAAGGCTAAGTATGTCGAGAGGAGTTCGCTAGTCGCGGGTTTGGGGCTAGGAGGAATTGGTGGGAAAGTCGGGGGCGTATTGGGGCCAATAGCTTGTGTTGCCTTAGGCGTTCCCACCGGTGGAACGGCAACTTTCGCATGCGCGGTACTGGGGGGAGCGGCTGGAGGTATTGCTGGGGGTGAGTTTGGCGAGATGTTGGGAGAAAGAGTAGGGGAGATTTTGTACGAGGCAGTGCGATGAGTAACTTGCACCTGGCAGTGCTTGGGGTATTCGCGATTATTTCGCCGTATTTTATGTTTGGTGTATGGATATTCGTTGCACATCGATATCTGGATCGTATCGAATCAGCCTTGTCAAATAGTCGAATGGTGGCTGTAAATAGAGAAATATATTCTCATGCCGGGTTGCTCGGGAAAGTCATGCGGCTAGGGTCAATTTCTGCAATGCTATCTATGAAATATTTTAGCGTTCGAAAGGGTCTATTAGATGGCGATGACCTTGCTAAGGCTCCCGCCGACCTGCAGAAGTTGTTAGTGCGCTTGTGGTCTGTACAAATTTTTCTGATTGCACTGATTGTGCTGTTTTTTGTTTGGATAGAGTACTGGAGGTAAGCTCGTGTGTCGTTCAAAAATCCAGGCTGCTTGCCAGCCTGGATTCGTTCTCAAGCCTTGTTCAGGTACATCCGGGTAGTCAGCAAATACACCGGCAACCCCGAAACCACAATCAGCAACGCCGCATAGGGCGCCGCCGCCGCAAACTCGACGTTGGCGGTATGCGCCCAGACCTCGGTGGCCAGGGTGGTCATGCCAGTCGGGCTGAGCAGCAGGGTAGCGGTAAGCTCCTTCATGGCATCAAGGAACACCAGCGCAAACGCCGCCGCCAGCGCCGGGAAGATGATCGGCAAGGTCACCCGGCAAAACGCTGCAAAGCTGCTGGCGCCCAAAGTGCGGGCTGCTTCTTCGAGTGTCGGCGAAGCCTTGTTCAACGCGGTACGCACCGGCGCCTGGGCCAGCGGCAGGAACAGCAGCGCATAGGCCAGCAGCAACAGCGCGGTGGTCTGGTACAGCGCCGGCACGTAGTGCAGCGAGAACACCACCAGGGTCAGCGCAATCACCAGGCCGGGCAGGGCGTGCAGCAGGTATGGCAGGCGTTCGGCCCAGATTGCCAGGCGGCCTTTGTAGCGCACCACCAGGAAGCTGACCGGCAGCGCCAGCAGCACACAGAAGCCTGCGCCACCCAGCGACACCGACAGCGAAGTCAGCAATGCCTTGCTGATCGCCGCCACCGGGAAGGCGGCCGACGAACCCACGCTCAGCCAGTAACCCAGCATGGCCAGCGGGATGCCGCTGCCGAGAATCGCCAGGCCCAGGCAGAACAGTTGCGCCAACGGCATCCAGCCGCGCAGCCGTACCGGCTGCCCGCGACGTGCCACGCCCTGACCGATGCGCACGTGGCGGGCCTTGCCGCGCACGCGCAGTTCCAGCCACAGCATCAGCAGGCACATCGCCAACAGTACCGCCGACAGCATGGCGGCGTTGGCGTTGCTGAATTCCAGTTCGAACTGCTGGTAGATCGCCGTGGTGAAGGTCTGCAGGCCGAGGATCGACAGCGCGCCGAACTCGACCAGCATGTGCAGGGCGATCAGCAACGCACCGCCCAGCATCGACGGCCAGAGCAGCGGCAGGGTGATCTTGCGGAATACGCCCCAGCGGCTGTAGCCCAAGGTGCGCGCCGACTCTTCAAGCGAAGTGTCGAGGTTGCGCAGGGTCGCCGCCACCGGCAGGAACACCAGCGGGTACTTGGACAGTGCCATGACCAGGATCGCCCCGCCCAAGCCTTCGAAGTCCGAGCTCAGCGATACCCACGTGAAGCTGCTGACAAACGACGGCACGGCGAACGGCAGGCACAGCACCACGCCCCACAGCCGGCGGCCAGGCAGGTTGCTGCGCTCCAGCAGCCAGGCCAGGGCCAGGCCGACCACCATGCACGCCAGCGTCACCCCGGCCATCAGCATCAGGGTATTGCGCATCAGGCCCCAGACGAACGGGCGCCAGAGCAGGTGCAGGGCTTCGCGCCAGCCGGCTTCCCAGGCTTTCATGGCGACGTACAGCAACGGCAGCAAGCTCATCGCCACCAGGAACAGCACAGGCAGCAGCACCCAGATCGAGGGGCGCTTGCGGCGCGGCACGTAACGTACCTGCGCAGGCGTGGACAGGGCGGCAGTCATCAGAGCAGGCCGACCTCGCGTTCAAGCTCGATCGCTTCCTCGGCATTGCCCAGGTCGGCTGGCGAGATCTTCGGCGGGCGCAGCTCTTCGAATGGTTTAAGTCCACGGTCGGAGACCATGCCTTTGTGCAGCGGGTACTCGGCGGTGGTCTGGGTGATCACGCGCTGGCCTTCTTCGCTGGCCATCCAGTTGAGCAGGGCCTGGGCTTCCTTCGGATGCTTGCTGGCCTTGACCGCGGCAGCACCGGAGATGGTCACCAGGTTACCGGCGTCGCCGTCGGCCAGGTAGTAGAGCTTGGAATCGAGCTTGCCGCGCTCGCGCTCCAGGGCGTACCAGTAGTAGTTGTTGACCAGCACCGCAGCGACTTCGCCTTTTTCCACGGCCTTCAGGGCGACCATGTTGTTGGTGTAGGTCTTGCCGAAGGCTTTCAGGCCGGTCAGCCATTCTTCGGTGGCTTCACGCCCGTGCATCTTCAGGATGGCCACAGCCTGTTCCTGGAACGCGCCGCTGGTGGGCACGTAGCCGACGCGGCCTTCCCACTCTGGGCCGGCGAAGTCCATCACGGTGGTCGGCAGGTCTTTCTCGTCAATTTTCTTCGGGTTGTACACCACGACACGGGTACGGGCAGTAACGCCCATCCAGGTGCCGTTGGCGCCCACGTATTCCTTGGGCAGCATGTTCAGCGTGGCGTCGTCGATCTTGGCCAGCAGGCCCAGCTCGCCCAGGTTGTTCAGTGGCGGCGACTCTTCGGTATAGATGATGTCGGCCGGCGAGCGGTCGCCTTCCTCGATGATCTGGCTGGCCAGCTGGTTGCTGCTGCCCTTGCGAATATTGATGTGGATACCGGTCTTGGCCTCGTAGGCCTTGGCGATGGCTTCGCCGATTTCCTTGTGCTGGCCGTTGTACATGGTCAGCGTGACCGGTTCGTCTGCCAGGGCGGCCGGAGCGCCGATCACCAGGCTCAGAACTGCGGCAGCCAGGGTACGCATCAGCGGTTGCGGGCGGATCGTCATGCGGGTACTTCCTCGCTTACGGCTACATATTCGGAAACAATGGTAAACGAAATCGTTTCTCAAGTGGCCGGGTGACGAGAAATTCATCGGCAGACTAACGTGTAATGCCGGGCTTTGGAGGGAGGAGGGAGGGGGGGCAAAAATCGCAGGCAAGAAAAAACCCACTAGCAAGCTAGTGGGTTTTTTGTATGGTGCCCAGGAGAAGACTCGAACTTCCACGACCTTGCGGTCACTGATACCTGAAACCAGCGCGTCTACCAATTCCGCCACCTGGGCAAAGCTTTACATCATCTGGAGAAGGCGACTATCGTTCGCTTTCACACAGTAGTAACAGATCCTTGGTCATCTGTTACTTGAAAATATTTGGTGCCCAGGAGAAGACTCGAACTTCCACGACCTTGCGGTCACTGATACCTGAAACCAGCGCGTCTACCAATTCCGCCACCTGGGCACACATTCGAGATAAAAGATGCTTTACAGCGCCGTTCATCTCTACTACAACTTCGGGCTTGTCCGTCGTTGTGGTGCGCACTATACGGACGGTCCGGGGGGCTGTAAACCCCCCAGGCAAAAAAAATTTCAAAAAATTCAACTTGTTGATTCCGAAGGCCTATTGCCCCTCTCTATACACAGCAGCGGGGGCTGTCCAAGGCTGACATTTCCGGTTTCAATACACACATGCCAGAATTCATATCTATATACCCCAAGGTGAACCCCTTCTGATGGCCGATTGGCAATCCCTCGATCCCGAGGCCGCTCGCGAAGCGGAAAAATACGACAACCCCATTCCCAGCCGTGAGCTGATCCTGCAGCGCCTCGCCGACCGTGGCGAACCGGCCGCGCGCGAGGAGCTGGCGGCAGAGTTCGGTCTCCATGAAGAAGACCAGATCGAAGCCCTGCGCCGCCGCCTGCGTGCCATGGAGCGTGACGGCCAGCTTATCTATACCCGGCGCGGCACTTATGCCCCGGTGGACAAGCTCGACCTGATCTGCGGACGTGTCTCTGGCCACCGCGATGGTTTCGGCTTCCTGATCCCCGATGACGGCAGCGACGACCTGTTCCTCAGCCCGTCGCAGATGCGCCTGGCATTCGACGGTGACCGTGGCCTGGCCCGTGTTTCCGGCGTTGACCGCCGTGGCCGCCGTGAGGGCGTGCTGGTCGAAATCATTTCCCGCGCCCATGAGAGCGTGGTCGGCCGCTACTTCGAAGAAGGCGGCATCGGCTACGTGACCCCGGACAACCCGAAGATCCAGCAGGAAGTGCTGGTGACCGCCGGGCGTAACGGTGGCGCCAAGATCGGCCAGTTCGTCGAAATCAAGATTACCCACTGGCCGACGCCGCGCTTCCAGCCGCAGGGTGATGTGGTCGAGGTGATCGGCAACTACATGGCGCCGGGCATGGAAATCGACGTTGCCCTGCGCAGCTACGACATTCCGCATGTCTGGCCCAACGATGTGGTCAAGGAAGCGCGCAAATTCCGCTCCGAAGTCGAAGAGAAGGACAAAGAGAAGCGCATCGACCTGCGTCACCTGCCGTTCGTCACCATCGACGGCGAGGATGCCCGCGACTTCGATGACGCCGTCTACTGCGAACCGCTGGGCAAGCTGCGCATGTTCTCTGGCGGCTGGCGCCTGTATGTGGCAATTGCTGACGTATCCAGCTACGTACGCCTGGGCTCGGCCCTGGACAACGAAGCCCAGCAACGCGGCAACTCGGTGTACTTCCCCGAGCGCGTGGTGCCGATGCTCCCCGAGGAGCTGTCCAACGGCCTGTGCTCGCTGAACCCACACGTCGACCGCCTGGCCATGGTCTGTGAAATGACCATCAACAAAGCCGGCCAGATGGTCGACTACCAGTTCTACGAAGGCGTTATCCACTCCCACGCCCGCCTGACCTACAACAAGGTCAGCAGCATGCTCGAGCATGCCCGTACCCGTGAGGGCAAGGCGCTGCGCGAGGAGTACAAGGAGGTCGTGCCGGACCTCAAGAACCTGTACAACCTGTACAAGGTGCTGCTGGATGCCCGTCACGCCCGGGGTGCCATCGATTTCGAGACCCAGGAAACCCGCATCATCTTTGGTGACGAGCGCAAGATCGCGGAAATCCGCCCGACCGTGCGCAACGATGCCCACAAGCTGATCGAAGAATGCATGCTGGCGGCCAACGTCGCCACCGCCGCGTTCCTGCAGAAGCACGAAGTACCTGCCCTTTACCGCGTGCACGACGGCCCGCCGCCGGAGCGCCTGGAAAAACTGCGCGCCTTCCTTGGCGAGCTGGGCCTGACCCTGCACAAGGGCAAGGACCCGTCGCCGAAGGACTACCAGGCCCTGCTGGCGAGCATCGCCGGGCGCCCGGACTTCCACCTGATCCAGACTGTGATGCTGCGCTCGCTGAGCCAGGCGGTGTACAGCACCGACAACAACGGCCACTTCGGCTTGAATTACGAGGCGTACACCCACTTCACCTCGCCGATCCGCCGTTACCCGGACCTGCTGGTGCACCGCGCCATCCGCAGCGTCATCCGTTCCAAGGTCGATACCCCGCACGTCAAGCGTGCCGGCGCCATGAGCATCCCCAAGGCGCGTATCTACCCGTACGACGTGAATGCCCTCGACCAACTCGGCGAGCAGTGCTCGATGACCGAACGCCGCGCCGACGAGGCCACCCGTGACGTGGTCAACTGGCTCAAGTGCGAGTTCATGAAGGACCGCGTGGGCGAGACCTTCCCGGGTGTGATCACCGCGGTCACCGGTTTCGGCCTGTTCGTCGAGCTGACCGACATCTATGTGGAAGGCCTGGTGCACGTCAGTGCGCTGCCGGGCGACTACTACCACTTCGACCCGGTGCATCACCGCCTGTCGGGTGAGCGTACCGGGCGCAGCTTCCGCCTCGGCGACACCATCGAGGTCAAGGTCATGCGCGTCGACCTCGACGAGCGCAAGATCGACTTCGAAGTCTCCGAGCAGCAGCTCAGTGCGCCGATCGGGCGCAAGGGGCGTGGTGCAGCTGCGCCCGTCGCCGAGAAGTCCGAGCCAGTGGTCGAAGCCAAGGCCACGCCAAAACCGCGCAGCCGCAAGAGCGAAGCCGCCGAGGCGTACTTCCCGAAAGACGCCGTGCAGCGCAACGCCGAAGTGCGCAAGAGCCGTGAAATGAAAAAGGCACTGATGAGCGACGCGCGCACCAGTGGCCATGCCAGCAGCAAGTCGGACAAGGGCGGCAAGCCGTCCGGCAAGCCGACCAAGCACCGTAAAGGCCCGCCGAAGTCCGGTGCGCCACGCAAGAGCAAGAGCAAGCCATGAGTCAGCTGGAAAAGATCTACGGCGTGCACGCCGTGCAGGCATTGCTGCAGCACCATCCGAAGCGGGTCAAGCAGATCTGGCTGTCGGAAGGGCGCAGCGAGCCACGCATCCAGGCGCTGCTGGAGCTGGCCGCGGAAAACCGCGTGCCGGTCGGCCAGGCCGAGCGCCGTGAGCTGGATGCCTGGGTCGAAGGCGTGCACCAGGGCGTGGTTGCCGAGGTCAGCCCGAGCCAGGTGTGGGGCGAGTTGATGCTCGAGGAGTTGCTCGAGCGCAGCGAAACGCCGCCCCTGATCCTGGTGCTGGACGGCGTGACCGACCCGCACAACCTTGGCGCTTGCCTGCGCACCGCCGATGCGGCCGGTGCCACGGCAGTGATTGTGCCCAAGGACAAGTCGGCAACCCTCACGCCGGTAGTGCGCAAGGTGGCCTGCGGCGCGGCAGAAGTGATTCCGCTGGTGGCCGTGACCAACCTGGCGCGCACCCTGGAAAAACTGCAGCAGCGTGGCCTGTGGGTGGTGGGCACAGCTGGCGAGGCTGAGCAGGAGATCTACCAGCAGGACCTGACCGGCCCGCTGGTGATGATCATGGGCGCGGAAGGCAAGGGTATGCGCCGGCTGACCCGTGAGCATTGCGATTTTCTGGTGAAGTTGCCGATGAGCGGCAGCGTCAGCAGCCTGAACGTGTCGGTGGCCACGGGCGTCTGCCTGTTCGAGGCCGTGCGCCAGCGTCAGGCCAAGCGCTGATCTTCAGCCTGTGCTGGCCCTTTCGCGGGTTATCGTGGCGTCGAGCCACCGCGAAAGGGCCGGCAGCTGGTGAATATGTATCAGGCTGTTCAAATAATCACCAATCACCTTGCTTGTGCGCCCCGCCTTCTCTACAATTGCGCCCCTTGCCGAGCTGGCAGGCGCACATGTGCCTCCCCTCCGTGCAAGACATACAGTGTCATTCACTCCTTGTCTGACCAGATTCGCTGGCAGACTACTAACCCGTAAGGAGCATTCATGCGTCATTACGAAATCATCTTCCTGGTTCACCCGGACCAGAGCGAGCAAGTCGGCGGCATGGTTGAGCGTTACACCAAGCTGATCGAAGAAGATGGCGGCAAGATTCACCGCCTGGAAGACTGGGGCCGTCGTCAACTGGCCTACGCAATCAACAATGTTCACAAGGCTCACTACGTGATGCTGAACGTTGAGTGCACCGGCAAGGCCCTGGCCGAGCTGGAAGACAACTTCCGCTACAACGATGCCGTTATCCGTAACCTCGTCATCCGTCGCGACGAAGCCGTAACCGGCCAGTCCGAGATGCTGAAGGCTGAAGAAAACCGCAGCGAGCGCCGTGAGCGTCGTGAGCGTCCTGAGCATGCTGAATCCGCCGACGGCGACGACAGCAATGACAGCGACTCCAGCGATAACGCTGACGAGTAATCCACGGACCTTTAGAGGAGCCTATTAAATGGCACGTTTCTTCCGTCGTCGTAAATTCTGCCGCTTCACTGCTGAAGACGTGAAAGAGATCGACTTCAAAGATCTCAACACCCTGAAAGCTTACGTATCCGAAACCGGCAAGATCGTTCCAAGCCGTATCACCGGTACCAAAGCTCGTTATCAGCGTCAGCTGGCTACCGCTATCAAGCGCGCCCGCTTCCTGGCCCTGCTGCCCTACACCGACAGCCACGGCCGCTGAGACCGGGTCGTCGACAAGCAGTAAGGGATTAGCATGCGAGCGTTAGCAAGTTTCATCATGCGCGGTCGTGTGCAGGCCACCCTGGTGGTGGTCATCAGCGCGGTACTGCCGCTGCTGTTCTGGTTGAGTGCCGCTGCCGGCAGCCTTGTGCTGCTGCGGCGTGGGTTCAAGGATGCTTCAACGGTCATCGCCGGCGGCCTGCTGGCCGGGCTGGCCGTGTGGTTCATGGGCGATCCGATCACCTTCCTGGTGATTGCCGGTGCCCTGAGCCTGGCCGCGCTGTTGCGCGCCGAGCATCCCTGGAGCCGTGTGCTGGTCGCCAGTGCCGTGTTTGCCGTGGTTTTCAGCCTCGTGCTCGACATGGCATTGGCGCAGACCTTCGATGTGCTGGCCAAGGCGTTTGCCGAAGCCATGCCAAAAATCGAAGGGGAGCCGGTGCTCTCCGGTGAGCTGATCCGCCCTGTGCTGGTCGCTTCCACAGCAGTGACGGTGCAATTGTTCAGCGTGTTGGCCCTGGTGCTGGCGCGTTATTGGCAGGCAGCGTTGTACAACCCTGGAGGCTTCGGTCGCGAGTTTCGCGAACTGAAGTTGCCGAAACAGACCATGGCGGTCTTGGTGGCAGTGATGGTGGTGGCTCCGTTTATCGGGTCGCAGTTCATCATCCTGGCATCGGCGTCGAGCCTGGTTCTGGTGCTGGCCGGCATCGCCTTGATGCACGGGCTGGTGGCACAGGGGCGACTGGCCGGTTTCTGGCTGGTGGGCATGTACGTGACGTTGCCGCTGATCATGCAGCTGATCTACCCGTTGCTGATGGTCCTGGCCATTGTCGACAGCCTGATTGATTTTCGCGGTCGCAAGTCCCCTCCGGGGAAAGACTCCGCGAACGGTGAAGGTTAAAAGTTAAGAGGTTTTACCAAATGGAACTGATCCTGCTGGAAAAAGTCGCTAACCTGGGCAACCTGGGCGACAAAGTTAAAGTTAAGGCTGGTTACGGCCGTAACTTCCTGCTGCCATTCGGCAAGGCCACCGTTGCCAACGCCGCCAACCTGGCTGCGTTCGAAGAGCGTCGCGCCGAGCTGGAAAAAGCAGCAGCTGACCGTAAATCGTCGGCTGAAAGCCGCGCTGCCCAACTGGCCGAGCTGGAAGTGACCATCACTGCCACCGCTGGCGACGAAGGCAAGCTGTTCGGTTCGATCGGCACCCACGACATCGCTGACGCCCTGACCGCCTCCGGCGTTGAAGTGGCCAAAGCTGAAGTGCGTCTGCCGAACGGCACCATCCGTCAGGTTGGCGAATACGACGTAGCCGTGCACCTGCACAGCGACGTTGAAGCCACTGTACGTGTGGTCGTCGTAGCTGCCTAAGCTGCGCTGACTGGTGGTCCCTTTCGGGATAGCCGGTTAACATCGGGCACGGTCCTGTTCATTCAGGCCGTGCCCTTTGTCTTTTTCATCCTCCAGAATTCTTTCGTGGCCATGAACGAGATCATCAACTCCGAACAGCTCGACCTGCAAACCGCTGCCCTGAAGGTGCCGCCGCATTCCATCGAGGCCGAACAGGCCGTGCTCGGTGGCCTGATGCTGGACAACAATGCCTGGGAGCGGGTGCTGGACCAGGTGTCGGATGGCGATTTCTACCGGCATGACCACCGCCTGATCTTCCGTGCCGTGCAAAAGTTGGCCGACGCCAACCAGCCATTCGACGTGGTGACTCTGCACGAGCAGCTGGACAAGGAAGGCCTGTCGTCACAAATCGGCGGCCTGGCGTACCTGGCCGAGCTGGCCAAGAACACCCCGTCGGTGGCCAACATCAAGGCCTACGCCGCGATCATTCGCGAGCGGGCGACCCTGCGCCAACTGATCAGCATCAGTACCGACATCGCCGATAACGCCTTCAACCCACAAGGGCGCAACGCCGCAGAAATCCTCGACGATGCCGAGCGGCAGATCTTCCAGATCGCCGAGGCACGGCCGAAAACCGGCGGCCCGGTGGGCGTCAACGAACTGTTGACGATGGCCATCGACCGTATCGACACGCTGTTCAACTCCGACAGTGACATCACCGGTATCTCCACCGGTTACACCGACCTGGACGAGAAGACCAGCGGCCTGCAGGCGGCGGACCTGATCATCGTCGCCGGTCGACCGTCGATGGGTAAGACCACTTTCGCCATGAACCTGGTGGAAAACGCCGTGCTGCGCAGCGAGAAGGCAGTGTTGGTGTTCTCCCTCGAGATGCCAGGCGAATCGCTGATCATGCGTATGCTTTCTTCGCTGGGCCGCATCGACCAGACCAAGGTGCGTTCTGGCCAATTGGACGATGACGACTGGCCGCGGCTGACCTCGGCGGTGAACCTGCTCAACGACCGCAAGCTGTTCATCGACGACACCGCCGGCATCAGCCCGTCGGAAATGCGTGCGCGTACCCGTCGCCTGGCGCGTGAGCACGGTGAGATCGGCATGATCATGGTCGACTACCTGCAGCTGATGCAGATCCCGGGTTCGTCCGGTGACAACCGGACCAACGAGATTTCCGAAATCTCCCGTTCCCTCAAGGCCCTGGCCAAGGAATTCAACTGCCCGGTCATCGCCCTGTCGCAGCTGAACCGCTCTCTGGAACAGCGACCGAACAAACGCCCGGTGAACTCCGACTTGCGTGAATCCGGTGCAATCGAGCAGGACGCCGACGTCATCATGTTCGTCTACCGCGACGAGGTGTATCACCCCGAGACCGAGCACAAGGGTGTGGCGGAAATCATCATCGGCAAGCAGCGTAACGGCCCCATCGGCTTCGTGCGCCTGGCGTTCATCGGCAAATACACCCGCTTCGAGAACCTGGCGCCGGGGATGTACAACTTCGACGACGACGAGTAAGGGCTCCCACAGGGTTCCCTATGCCTCCCATGAATCCGACAACCACCGTCGGATTTGGTCAAAATTTGTGCTATATTCCGCGCCCGCGATTTCCCTGCACACCAGAACCGGTCACTGACATGCAAGCAGCCAAACCACTCTACGACTATCCCAAGTACTGGGCCGAATGCTTCGGGCCAGCACCTTTCCTGCCGATGAGCAGGGAGGAGATGGATCTGCTCGGCTGGGATTCCTGCGACATCATCATCGTGACCGGTGATGCCTACGTCGACCACCCGTCGTTCGGCATGGCCATCATCGGCCGCCTGCTGGAGGCCCAAGGCTTCCGCGTGGGCATCATCGCCCAGCCGAACTGGCAGTCGAAAGACGACTTCATGAAACTCGGCGAGCCGAACCTGTTCTTCGGCGTGGCCGCCGGCAACATGGACTCGATGATCAACCGCTACACAGCGGACAAGAAGATCCGTTCCGACGACGCCTACACCCCAGGTGGCCTGGCCGGCAGCCGTCCGGACCGCGCCAGCCTGGTGTACAGCCAGCGCTGCAAGGAAGCCTATAAGCATGTGCCGATCGTGCTCGGCGGCATCGAGGCTTCGCTGCGCCGCATCGCCCACTACGACTACTGGCAGGACAAGGTCCGCCATTCGATCCTGATCGACGCCAGTGCCGACATCCTGCTGTTCGGCAACGCCGAACGCGCGGTGGTCGAAGTGGCCCAGCGCCTGTCCAACGGCGAGACCATCGAAACCATCACCGACGTGCGCGGTACCGCGTTCGTGCGCCGTGACACGCCGCAAGGCTGGTACGAGATCGACTCTACCCGTATCGACCGCCCAGGCCGCGTCGACAAGATCATCAACCCGTACGTGAACACCCAGGACACCCAGGCCTGTGCCATCGAGCAGGCCAAGGGCGACCAGGAAGACCCGAACGAAGCCAAGGTGGTGCAGATTCTCGACAGCCCGAGCGTGACCCGGGAAAAGTCAGTGATCCGCCTGCCGTCCTTCGAGAAGGTGCGTAACGACCCGGTGCTCTATGCCCACGCCAACCGCGTGCTGCACCTGGAAACCAACCCGGGCAACGCCCGCGCCCTGGTGCAGAAGCATGGCGAAGTGGATGTGTGGTTCAACCCGCCACCCATTCCGATGAGCACCGAGGAAATGGACTACGTGTTCGGCATGCCTTACGCCCGTGTGCCGCACCCGGCCTACGGCAAGGAGCGCATCCCGGCCTACGAGATGATCCGTTTCTCGGTGAACATCATGCGTGGCTGCTTTGGTGGCTGCACCTTCTGCTCGATCACCGAGCACGAAGGCCGCATCATCCAGAACCGCTCCCACGAGTCGATCCTGCACGAGATCGAGGAGATGCGTGACAAGGTGCCGGGCTTCACTGGCGTGGTCTCCGACCTGGGTGGCCCAACCGCCAACATGTACCGCATCGCCTGCAAGAGCCACGAAATCGAGAAGCACTGCCGCAAGCCGTCGTGCGTGTTCCCGGGCATCTGCGAAAACCTCAACACCGACCACAGCTCGCTGATCGAGCTATACCGCAAGGCCCGTGCCTTGCCGGGTGTGAAGAAGATCCTGATTGCCTCGGGCCTGCGCTACGACCTGGCGGTAGAATCGCCGGAGTACGTCAAGGAACTGGTCACCCACCACGTGGGCGGCTACCTGAAGATTGCCCCGGAGCACACCGAGCGTGGCCCGCTGGACAAGATGATGAAGCCGGGCATCGGCACCTACGACCGCTTCAAGCGCATGTTCGAGAAGTTCTCGAAAGAGGCGGGCAAGGAGCAGTACCTGATCCCGTACTTCATCGCAGCGCACCCAGGCACCACCGACGAAGACATGATGAACCTGGCCCTGTGGCTCAAGGGTAACGGCTTCCGCGCCGACCAGGTGCAGGCGTTCTACCCGTCGCCGATGGCCTCGGCCACGGCCATGTACCACTCGGGCAAGAACCCGCTGCGCAAGGTCACGTACAAGAGCGAAGGGGTGGAGATCGTCAAGAGCGACGAGCAGCGCCGCCTGCACAAGGCGTTCCTGCGTTATCACGATCCGAAGGGCTGGCCGATGCTGCGTGAAGCGCTGCAGCGCATGGGCCGCGCCGACCTGATCGGGCCGGGCAAGCACCAGCTGATCCCGCTGCACCAGCCGCAGACCGACACGTACCAGAGTGCGCGCCGCAAGAACTCGACCCCGGCCGGCAGCCACAAGGTGGGCAAGGATCAGAAGATCCTCACCCAGCACACTGGCCTGCCACCGCGTGGCAGCGATGGCAGCAAGCCGTGGGACAAGCGCGAGAAGGCCAAGGCCGAGGCGTTTGCCCGCAACCAGCAGGCGGCCAAGGAGCGCAAGGAAGCGGCCAAGGGTGGTGGCGGCAAGGGCAAGAAGCCGCGTCAGCCAGTCATTCCTCGTTAACTGATCCAGTTTGGGACCGTTTTGCGGTCCCAGGATGTCAGCCTTCAGTCAGGCTTCTTGTCGACCCACTTCGGCAGCACCGGCGATTCGAACCGCTCCATCCCGTCCAGCAGTTCATCCGCCTGCTGCGCCAGCAGCAACATGGCCCGATGTTGCGGGCGCACGAAGCCTTCTTCGACAATATGGTCGAGGAACCCGCCAAGCTTTTCATAGAAGCCGTTCACATCGAGCAGCCCCAGCGGCTTGGCGTGATAGCCCAATTGCCCCCAGGTCCACACCTCGAACAGCTCCTCCAGCGTACCCAGGCCACCCGGCAGGGCGATGAAGGCGTCGCTCAGTTCGGCCATGCGCGCCTTGCGCGCGTGCATGCCGTCCACCACTTCCAGGCGACTCAGGCCCTTGTGGCCGATCTCGGCGTTCATCAGGCTTTCCGGGATGATCCCGATTACCTCACCGCCGGCCGCCATGGCCGCATCGGCGACGGTGCCCATCAGGCCGACCGCGCCACCGCCGTAGACCAGCGTCAGGCCGCGGCGGGCAATGGCCTGGCCAAGCGCGACAGCCGCTTCACGGTACGCAGGGTTGGCGCCGATGCTGGCGCCGCAGAAGACACAAACGGAACGTACAGGCATTGCTCATCTCCAGTCACTCAAGGCGACAGGGTACGGCGCATGCCCGCCGGTTCCAAGGCCGGTTTCACTCCGGTCGGGAGAATTCGCAACTGGCACCCGTGGCCCCGTGGGCGTAGGCGGCGAGCAGGCTGTTCATGAAACTTGCGAGGGACATTGCGATTGCTCCTGAATGAGAGGTTGTCCCATCGTCTATTAAAAGGGCATGATGTGCCCTTAGATTGGTTGTATACAATCAATTGAACAATTCAACTGGCTGGCCACTTGACACCCCCTTGACCCATATCAGCAGGGGGCTGAACGGTTTCAGGCAGTCTCGCAATTGATAAAACCCTGCCAAGGAGATTCATGATGTTTGCGAAAGCTGTAGCGGTATCCCTGCTGACCCTCGCCAGCGCTTCTGTCTTCGCAGCCGAATGTTCGGTAACTGTCGACTCGACCGACCAGATGTCCTTCAACACCAAGGACATCGTCGTCGACAAGAGCTGCAAGGAATTCACCGTCAACCTGACCCACTCCGGCAGCCTGCCGAAGAACGTCATGGGCCACAACGTGGTCATCAGCAAGGAAGCTGACATGCAGCCGATCGCTACCGACGGCCTGGCCGCCGGGATCGAGAAGAACTACCTGAAGGCCGGTGATGAGCGCGTCATCGCCCACACCAAGATCATTGGCGCTGGCGAGACAGACAAGCTGACGTTCGATGTATCCAAGCTGGCCGCTGATCAGAAGTACGGCTTCTTCTGCTCGTTCCCGGGCCACATATCGATGATGAAAGGCACTGTCACGCTCAAGTAAGCATGCAGTGATAACCGGGGCCGCATGGCGGCCCCGTTCGTTTTCACGGGGCGAACGGCAGTTCGCGCTTGTGCTGGGTCTTGCGGTAGGTAGCGACGATGATGTCGAACGCCTCCTGATCCACCGGCTGCCCATGCAGGAAGGCATCGATCTGCTGGTAGGTCACGCCATGGGAAGCCTCGTCCGGCTTGCCCGGCTCCAGGTCTTCCAGGTCCGCAGTCGGCACCTTTTCCACTAATGACTCCGGCGCACCAAAGCTGCGCGCAATCGCCCGCACCTGGTTTTTCACCAGCCCGCTCAGCGGCGCCAGGTCGCAAGCACCGTCCCCGAACTTGGTAAAGAAGCCCATCACCGCCTCGGCAGCGTGGTCGGTGCCAATCACCAGGCCCGCGCGGGCGCCGGCGATGGTGTACTGGGCAACCATGCGCGTGCGCGCCTTGACGTTGCCGACCACGAAGTCCACCAGGGTCGGCGAGCCGTTCTTCAATTCCACCACTTCCGCCGCCAGCGCGCGCACGGCCGGGGCGATGTCGACGGTGTGCACTTCATCGGCCTTGATCACCTCCAGGCAGGCCTGGGCGTCGTGCTCGTCATGCTGCACCTGGTACGGCAGGCGCACGGCGATGAAGGTGTAGGCCTTGTCGCCGGTTTCGGCGCGCAGCTCGTTGACGGCGCGCTGGGCGAGCAGGGCAGCTGTCAGCGAATCGACGCCGCCACTGATGCCCAGCACCAGGGTCTTGAGCCGGGCGTTGGCCAGGCAGTCCTTGATGAACGCCACGCGCCGGGCGACTTCGGCCTCGAGCGCAGCGGCGTCGGCGAACGGCGGCTGAACCTTCAGCGCCTGGGCAATCTCTTGCTGAACCGCTTGCATGGGTTACTCCTTGCTGGGGACTTTGAATACGTGACGCATGTAGGCGACGAAGTTCTCGTCGCGGCACTGGGTCTTGGCGGCTTCGTCCGAGATTTTCGCCACCGGCGAGCCGTTGCAGTCGGTCATTTTAAGCACGATGTTCATCGGCGCCACACCAGGGATGTCGCAGGTGAGGTTGGTGCCGATGCCGAAACTGACGTTGATGCGACCACGCAGGGCACGGAAGATTTCCAGCGAGCGGGTCAGGTTGAGGCCATCGGAAAACACCAGGGTCTTGGTCATCGGGTCGATACCCAGCATCTGGTAGTGGGCGATGGCTTTTTCCGCCCAGGCCACCGGCTCGCCCGAGTCATGGCGCAGGCCGTCGAACAGCTTGGCGAAGTACAAGTCGAAATCGTTGAGGAAGGCATCCATGGTGATGCAGTCGGTCAGGGCGATGCCGAGCAGGCCGCGGTATTCGCGAACCCAGCAGTCCAGCGCGGCGATCTGACTGTCGATCAGGCGCGGGCCGAGCTGCTGATGGGCCATGATCCACTCGTGGGCCATGGTGCCCAGTGGCTTGATATCCAGTTTCCATGCCAGGTCGACGTTGCTGGTACCGACGAAGCGGCCTGGGAAGTCATCGCGCAGTACCCGCACCACGTCTTCCTGCACGCGGCTGGAAAAGCGCCGGCGGGTGCCGAAATCGGCCACCTGCAGCTCGGCCAGTTCGTCTTCGCTGGCGTGGGCGCGCAGCCAGTCGAACTTGCGATACAGCTGATCTCGGGCATCGGCCAGGCGCATGCGCGGGTGCAGGTGGCGGTTGCGCACTTCGCTGATGATCGCCAGCAGCGGCACTTCGAACAGGATCACGTGCAGCCAGGGGCCTTTCAGGCGCAAGAACAGTTGGTCGTTGTCGATGCCGATGCGCACATAGCGCAGGTTGAAGCGGAACAGGCGCAGAAAGCGCAGGAAGTCGGGCTTGAGGAAGCTGATGCGCTCGAGGAAGGCCGGCTGGCCATCATCGAGGGTGAGGTCGCTGAGCAGTTCCAGCTGGTGGCGAATCTCGCCAAGGTAGGGGCGCAGGTCCTCGCCATTGCGGCAGCGGAATTCCCATTCGACGTCGGCGTCTGGGTAGTTGTGTAGCACGCCCTGCATCATGGTGAGCTTGTAGAAGTCGGTGTCGAGCAGGTTGTGCACGATGCGCTCGGCGAATGCGCTCTCGCTCATCAAAGGGGGCTCCGGAAACGGCGAATGGTGGACATTGTGCCAGTCTTTTCAGTCGTGTTGTGTCTGGGCCGGCCTCTTCGCGGGCAGGCCCGCCCCCATGGAGGCCGCGTAATGGCCAAATCAGGTGATTTTTCCGTGCACCAGCTAGCCTTGAAACAGTGCTGCCTGTAGCAGTCGCGCACCAGCGGTGTGCACTTCGGTGACGTCCACTGTTACAGGGCGGTTGCACGTAAACACTTGCCAGGGTTGCAATGATGGCACTCGACGGTTGCTCCTTGTCTGTACGTGTGGTGGCGCCCGCCGCGTGGCAGACGGTTGCACGCTCAATAAAGAAAAGGCCGTCGGTCGCTTGGGGGCGACCTTTGCAGTGTGTTTTCCCGGAACACAAAACCGATGGCACGGCCCTTGCTCTGAGCACAGGGCTGAGAAGTTGTAGTGCCAACCAAAAAAAAACTCTAGGAGCACCACCTCATGTCGCAGACGTTTTACAAGAAAGGTTTCCTGGCTCTGGCCGTAGCTACGGCACTGGGTGTTTCTTCGTATGTTCAGGCCGACGTCAAGATCGGCGTCGCGGGCCCCATGACCGGAGCCAACGCAGCGTTTGGCGAGCAGTACATGAAAGGTGCGCAGGCAGCGGCCGACAAGATCAACGCCGCAGGCGGCGTGAATGGCGAGAAGATCGTCCTGGTGAAAGGCGATGACGCCTGCGAGCCGAAGCAGGCCGTGGCCGTGGCCAACCGCCTGGTCGACCAGGACAAAGTGATCGGCGTGGTCGGGCACTTCTGCTCCTCCAACACCATCCCGGCCTCCGAGGTGTATGACGAAGCCGGTGTGATCGCCATCACCCCCGGCTCCACCAACCCGCAAGTTACCGAGCGTGGCCTTTCTGCCATGTTCCGTATGTGCGGCCGTGACGACCAGCAGGGTATCGTCGCCGGCGATTACATCGTCGACGTGCTCAAGGGCAAGAAGGTCGCGGTGCTGCACGACAAGGACACCTACGGCCAGGGCCTGGCCGATGCGACCAAGGCTCAGCTGGAGAAGCGTGGCGTCAAGCCGGTGCTGTATGAAGGCCTGACCCGCGGCGAGAAAGACTTCAGCGCCGTGGTCACCAAGATCCGTGCCGCCGGTGCCGACGTGGTCTACTTCGGTGGCCTGCACCCGGAAGCCGGGCCGCTGGTACGCCAGCTGCGCGAGCAGGGCCTGAAGGACGTCAAGTTCATGTCCGATGACGGCATCGTCACTGACGAACTGGTGTCCACCGCCGGCGGCGCCCAGTACGTCGATGGCGTGTACATGACCTTCGGCGCCGACCCGCGCCTGCTGCCGGACAGCAAGGCGGTGGTCGAAGAGTTCCGCAAGAACGGTACCGAGCCTGAAGGCTACACCCTGTACGCCTACGCCTCGCTGCAGGCGCTGGCCGCCGCGTTCAACGGCGCCAAGACGAACAAGGGCGAAGACGCTGCCAAGTGGCTCAAGGCCAACCCGGTCAAGACCGTCATGGGCGAGAAGAAGTGGGACAGCAAGGGCGACCTGACCGTCTCCGACTACGTGGTCTACCAGTGGGACAAGGACGGCAAGTACCACCAGCTGGAAAAACAAAAATAATAACGGCAGCTGGCCCGGACACCGGTCCGGGCCATTGCCCCCGCGGTACCTGTCCTTATTTGGAGACCTGCACGGTTCTGCGCTGCCAGTCCCGTTTCATCCGTGGCTTGTGGTCGTCAGCACTGGTGCAGTCTCGCTCAGGTGAGATTGCGTTATGGATGGTATTTTCCTGCAGCAACTGGTCAACGGCCTGACCCTCGGGTCGGTCTATGGCCTGATCGCCATCGGCTACACAATGGTCTATGGCATCATCGGCATGATCAACTTCGCGCACGGCGAGGTGTACATGATCTCCGCGTACCTCGCGGCGATCAGCCTGGCATTGCTGGCCTATTTCGGTGTCGAGTCGTTCCCCCTGCTGATGCTGGGCACGCTGTTGTTCACCATCGTCGTCACGGGCGTGTATGGCTTCACCATCGAGCGCATCGCCTACAAACCCCTGCGCAACTCCACCCGCCTGGCACCGCTGATCAGTGCCATCGGCATCTCGCTGATCCTGCAGAACTACGCACAGATCAGCCAGGGCGCCCGCCAGCAAGGCGTGCCGACCCTGCTCGAAGGCGCCATGCGCATCGAAGTCGGCACTGGCTTCGTGCAACTGACCTACACCAAGATCTTCATCCTGGTGGCGGCGTTCGTCGGCATGGGCCTGCTCACCTACGTGATCAAGTACACCAAGCTCGGCCGCATGTGCCGCGCCACCCAGCAAGACCGCAAGATGGCCTCGATCCTCGGCATCAACACCGACCGGGTGATTTCCTACGTGTTCGTCATCGGTGCGGTGATGGCCGCGCTGGCCGGCGTGCTGATTACCCTCAACTACGGCACCTTCGACTTCTACGCCGGCTTCATCATCGGTATCAAGGCGTTCACTGCCGCGGTACTGGGCGGCATCGGATCGCTGCCTGGCGCCATGCTCGGCGGGATCATCCTGGGCATTTCCGAGTCGCTGTTCTCTGGCCTGATCAACTCCGACTACAAGGACGTGTTCAGCTTCTCGCTGCTGGTGATGATCCTTATCTTCCGCCCACAAGGCCTGCTGGGTCGCCCGCTCGTGGCTAAGGTGTGAACATGTCGATTGCCAAGATTGCTTCTGCCTCTGAAACCAAAGGTTTCGACATCAAGCGCAGCCTGCTGGAGACCATCGTCGCCGGCCTGCTGGCGCTCATCGTGTTCGGCCCGATCGTCGGCGTGGTGCTCGACGGCTACACCTTCAACGCCGAACCACGCCGGGTGGCGTGGCTGGTCGGCGGGGTGATGCTCGGGCGCTTCCTGCTCAGCCTCTACGTGCAGACCGCCGCCGGGCGGCGCATGCTCGAAGGCTTCGACAGCGGCGGGTCGGGCGTGCACGTCAACGCGCCGGACTACAAGTCGCGGTTGCGCTACATCATCCCGGCGCTGGTGGTGATCGCCATCATCTTCCCGGTATTCGCCAACAAGTACCTGCTGACCGTGGTCATCCTCGGCCTCATCTACGTGCTGCTGGGCCTGGGCTTGAACATCGTGGTCGGCCTCGCCGGCTTGCTCGACCTGGGCTATGTGGCGTTCTACGCCATTGGTGCCTATGGCCTGGCGCTGGGTTACCAGTACCTCGGCCTGGGCTTCTGGAGCGTGCTGCCGCTGGCGGCCATCGCGGCGGCGTTGGCGGGTTGTATCCTCGGCTTCCCGGTGTTGCGAATGCACGGTGACTACCTGGCGATCGTGACCCTGGGCTTTGGCGAGATCATTCGCCTGGTGCTGAACAACTGGCTGTCGTTCACCGGCGGCCCGAACGGCATGCCGGCGCCGTCGCCAACCTTCTTCGGCCTGGAATTCGGCCGCAGGGCCAAGGACGGCGGGGTGCCGATCCACGAGTTCCTCGGCATCGACTACAACGCCAACCTCAAGTTCGTGTTCATCTACGCCGTGCTGTTCATCGTCGTGCTGGCGGTGCTGTACATCAAGCACCGGCTGACCCGCATGCCCGTCGGCCGCGCCTGGGAAGCGCTGCGCGAAGACGAAATCGCCTGCCGCTCGATGGGCCTGAACCACGTGCTGGTCAAGCTCTCGGCCTTCACCCTCGGTGCTTCCACCGCAGGCCTTGCCGGGGTGTTCTTCGCCACCTACCAGGGCTTCGTCAACCCGTCGTCGTTTACCTTCTTCGAGTCGGCGCTGATCCTCGCCATCGTCGTGCTCGGCGGCATGGGCTCGACCGTTGGCGTGGTGATCGCGGCGTTCGTGCTGACCGTGGCGCCGGAGCTGCTGCGCAGCTTCTCGGAGTACCGCGTGCTGCTGTTCGGCGTGCTGATGGTGCTGATGATGATCTGGCGACCGCGTGGGCTGATCCGCATCAGCCGTACCGGTGTGACCCCGCGTAAAGGAGTGGCGCCATGAGCGACGAAATCATTCTCTCGGTCGACAACCTGATGATGCAGTTCGGCGGCATCAAGGCGCTCAGCGACGTCAGCCTGAAGGTCAAACGCAACCAGATCTTTGCCCTGATCGGCCCCAACGGTGCCGGCAAGACCACGGTGTTCAACTGCCTGACCGGCTTCTACAAGGCCAGTGGCGGGCGCATCGAGCTGAACGTGCGTGGCAGCCACACCAACGTCATCCAGCTGCTTGGCGAGCGCTTCCAGGCGGCCGACTTCGTGTCGCCTGCGCGCTTTGCCAACCGCCTGTACTACAAGATGTTCGGCGGTACCCACCTGGTCAACCGCGCCGGCCTGGCGCGGACCTTCCAGAACATTCGCCTGTTCAAGGAAATGTCGGTGGTGGAAAACCTGCTGGTGGCCCAGCACATGTGGGTCAACCGCAACCTGCTGGCCGGGGTGCTCAACACCAAGGCCTACCGCAAGGCCGAGAGCGACGCCCTGGACCACGCGTTCTACTGGCTGGAAGTGGTCGACCTGGTCGATTGCGCCAACCGCCTGGCCGGCGAGCTGTCGTATGGCCAGCAGCGCCGCCTGGAAATCGCCCGGGCCATGTGCACACGGCCGAAGATCATCTGCCTGGACGAGCCGGCTGCCGGCCTCAACCCGCAGGAGACCGAAGCCCTGAGCCGCATGATCCGTGTGCTGCGTGACGAGCACGACATCACCGTGGTGCTGATCGAACACGACATGGGCATGGTCATGAGCATTTCCGACCACATTGTCGTGCTCGACCACGGCAACGTGATCGCCGAAGGCGCGCCGCAGGAAATCCGCCACAACCCGACGGTGATCGCCGCCTACCTGGGTGCCGACGAAGAGGAACTGGTATGAGTGCACCCATTCTCGAACTGAAGGAACTGGACGTCTTCTACGGGCCGATCCAGGCGCTGAAAAAGGTCTCGATGCACATCAACGAAGGCGAGACGGTGAGCCTGATCGGTGCCAACGGCGCCGGCAAGTCGACCCTGCTGATGTCGATCTTCGGCCAGCCGCGCGCGGCGGCGGGGCATATCGTCTACCGGGGCACCGACATCACCCGCAAGTCGTCGCACTACATCGCCTCCAACGGCATTGCCCAGTCGCCGGAAGGTCGCCGGGTGTTCCCCGACATGACTGTCGAGGAGAACCTGATGATGGGCACCATCCCCATCGGCGACAAATATGCCGCTGAAGACATGCAGCGCATGTTCGAGCTGTTCCCGCGCCTGAAGGAGCGGCGCAATCAGCGGGCCATGACCATGTCCGGTGGCGAGCAGCAGATGCTGGCCATTGCCCGGGCGCTGATGAGCCGGCCGAAGCTGTTGCTGCTGGACGAGCCATCGCTGGGGCTGGCGCCGATCGTGGTCAAGCAGATCTTCGCGACCCTGCGTGAACTGGCCAAGAGCGGGATGACCATCTTCCTGGTGGAGCAGAACGCCAACCATGCGCTGAAGTTGTCGGACCGGGCTTATGTGATGGTCAACGGGCAGATCCGCATGAGTGGGACGGGCCAGGAGCTGCTGGTCAACGAAGAAGTGAGGAACGCTTACCTGGGCGGGCACTGAGTCACATCCGGGGCTGCAAAGCAGCCCCATTCACAATGTGGACAACTTGTCGCATATCTTTCTCGAGTCACTCTACGATCCCTTCGCAAGCCCTTGTTTCTACAAGCTGAATCTTTTCCACGATTAATGTGGAACCGCCTGTGGAAAACGTGGTGGCACCTCGCTCTATCCCTTTATTTGCAAGGCCTGCAAGGCTCTGGTCATAATTTGATCAATTGCCCTTTGTGCATGATTTAACGGGCGTTTTCTGCACAGCCAACGCCCCGAGTAGGGCGCTTCAATTCCTGTGGATAAGTCTGTGGGAAAGCATTGGACAGACCGCTCCAGGCGGCATGTTTGAAAGCGTTGCGCCATCACCGAAAAGATATCCACCGACCATAGTGCGCTGAAAGGGTTCCGCGCAGTGGGCAAGTTGCCCCCAATCTGTGGGGAAAGCCTTGTGGATAACATGCGCATAGTTGGCGCCGAGCCCTCTGCCGCAAGGGTTTGCCACACCTGAACAAAAAATGAACAGCGGCCTCAATGGCTTGCTGCCAAAGCCCGGCGCGGGCATGCTGCAAAGCTGTCGATGACAACCTACCGTGAGGAACTGAGCATGACGTCCACCGTATTCATCACTGGCGCGACTTCCGGTTTTGGCGAGGCCACCGCCCGCCGTTTTGCCGAAGCCGGCTGGAAGCTGGTGCTCACCGGCCGTCGCAAGGATCGCCTGGATGCCCTGTGCGCCGAGCTGTCGGCCAAGACCGAAGTGCACGGCCTGGCCGTCGACGTGCGTGATCGCAAGGCCATGGAGCAGGCCATCGCCAGCCTGCCGGCCGGTTTCGACAAGCTGCGCGGCCTGGTCAACAACGCCGGCCTGGCACTGGGTGTGGACGCGGCGCAGAACTGCAGCCTGGACGACTGGGATACCATGGTCGACACCAACATCAAGGGCCTGATGTACACCACCCACCTGCTGTTGCCGCGCCTGATCGCCTATGGTCGCGGCGCGTCGATCCTCAACGTCGGTTCCGTGGCGGGCAACTACCCCTACCCGGGCAGTAACGTGTATGGCGGCACCAAGGCCTTCGTCGGCCAGTTCTCGCTGAGCCTGCGCTGCGACCTGCGCGGCACTGGCGTGCGGGTGAGCAACATCGAGCCGGGCCTGTGCGAGAGCGAGTTCTCGCTGGTGCGCAACAGCGGTGACCAGGCCAAGTACGACGCCACCTACGCGGGCGCCGAACCGATCCAGCCGCAGGACATCGCCGAGACCATCTTCTGGATCCTCAATCAGCCGGCGCACATCAACATCAACAGCCTTGAACTGATGCCGGTGCGTCAGGACTTCGCGGGGCTGTCGATCGACCGCAGCGTGAGGTAATGGAGTATCAGGAGCGAATGCCTATTGGAACTCGCTCCTGATTTGGTTTACTTCACGTCCGATAGGTAAGTCTTCTTGCTGTCGACAAAACCAAGTAATTGGAGAACATCATTCACCGCATCATGAAGACCGAGATCCTCTTTGGTCGCCTTGTTATCCAGCACGCGGCGAAGACTCAAGAGATAACCGAGTTTTCCATTGGCAATGTGATCCAACTTGATGTTTTTTTTATCAATAATCGCTTTTGCCGCTGAGTTTATTTGCTCTTCCAGACGGCTTCTGAGTTCACTCTTGACCATGATCAAGCTCCAGTTGGCATACCGTCGTCAGGCGAAAATTTTGCGTAGATCGCCGCTCTGTTTGATTAATTTCAGCTCGACCAGGACATCATCTACAGCGTCCAGCAGACCTCGGTCAGCATCGGTTCGTGATGGATTCAAAGCGCGTCGCAAACCTATAAAAAACTGAAGTTGCCCGTAGGCAAAATGATCCTGCCTATCTTTTAGATTGCAAATATTCTGCGCGGCTTTGTCAATTTTCGCCTCGAGAAATTTGCTCAAGCTTTCCTTATCCATTTTGGTTCACCGCAATGCTTAGGAGCATTGAGTCTATCAAGGGTGCCGGGAAGCTCGAAACTGACAAAAATGCTAGGTCAACAATCCTTGCAGGCAGGTTTGCAAGTGATAGGGCGTAGTCGAAGGCATGTCATGCCGGCTCACCGCCCCTTCACCATCCCGGCACTCATACCAGCCACCTGCATGCAGGAACTGCTGTTCCATCGCCTTCAACTGGACCAGCAGCTTGGCCTCATTCCCCGAGCGCAACCCCAGTGCCCGCAGGTATTCCGCCTGTGCCCACACCCGCTGGGTCGCATCGAGCACGTTGCCTTCCACATCGAGCATGGCCAGCACTGCCGCATTATTGACCCCGCACAGCTCGGCATAGCCGAAGGCCCGCTCGATGGAGGCATGCAGTGCGGTCCCGCGCAGCAGCGGCGAGGTTTCCAGCAGGTAGAACCATTCGAACTGATGCCCCGGCTCGAACCAGTTATCCACAGCGCCGAGGGGCTTTTCCAGCATCAGCCCGTGTTGCGGCTCGATGAAATGTTCCTGCAGGGCTGTGCACAGTTGCAGCAGCGACTGCTGCACGTGCTCGTCCTCGCGTACCGCCAGCACTTGCAGGAAGGCCTCGGCCAGGTGCATCTGCGGGTTCTGCAGCGGGCCGCTGCCGAGGTCGGCCCAGTCTTCGCCAAGGCTGGCTTCATACAGGCCATCATCCCGGGCAAATTGCTCGTCGACCACTTCCAGGGCGGCGTTGAGGGTGGCTTCCACCAGGCCTTCGCCAACCTTGCCCCAGTAGTGCGCGCACGCGAACACGATGAAGGCGTGGGTGTACAGGTCCTTGCGCCGGTCCAGCGGCTTGCCCTCGGCGTCGATGCTGTAGAACCAGCCGCCGTGCTCGGCATCGTGGAAGTGCTTCTGCAATGAACGGAACAGCGCCGCCGCCCGCTCGGCCGCCCCCGGTTGCCCGATACGGCTGCTGAACAGGTACAGCTGGCGAGCACAGGCCATGGCCCGGTAGCGCTGCACCGGCAACGGACGGTGCTGGGCGTCCAGGGCCTCGTAGGGCAGGGCCATTTCAGCGTTCCAGCCCGGGCCTTGCCACAGCGGCACGATGCGCTCGGCGAAGTGCTGGTTGAAGCGGGCCAGTTCGGGCAGGGTGGGGCGGGGGTTGGGCATGTGGGCGCTCGTCGCTTTCGGGCAGGGCGCCATGGTAGCAGAACTAGGGTTGTGGGTTGCCCAGCCCTTGCCAGTGGCGCGCACCGACGAAGATGAAGCGCAGTTGCTGGGTGATCTTTTCCTGAGCGCTCAGCACCTGTGGATAACCCGGCTCCGGACTGTCGATCAGTTCCGGCAGGGTGGCGAACACGGTCTTCACCACCAGGTCGGCCATCACCGCCAGCGCGGCGTTGTCCAGGTGCTGCCAGCGCTTCATCCGCGCAAGGTCCGTGGCCAGGTCGTCGCTGATGTCCTGGCGCAGGCGGGCGATGGCCTGGCGCACGGCTTGCGAGCCGCCATACTGCTCGCGGGCAAGGAACAGGAACTGCGCGCGGTGGGCGGCGACCACGTCGAGGAAGATGCGCACGGACGCGTCGGTGATGCCGCCGAGCTCGAATTCGTTATGCCGCACCAGGCGGATGGTCTGGCGGAACGTGGCATCGACTTCGGCTACCAGTGCCAGGCCCAGGGCGTCCATGTCGGAAAAGTGCCGATAGAAGCCGGTAGGCACGATGCCTGCCGCCTTGGCCACTTCGCGCAGGCTCACACTGCCAAAGCCACGGCCGCTCTCCATGAGCTGGCAGGCGGCGTCCAGCAAGGCCTGGCGGGTCTGTAGCTTCTGTTCGGCGCGCGGCAGCATGGGGCGGGCTTCTGTGACGGTGAGGCTGGGCACTCTAGATAAAAAAACGAAGCCCGGTCAATGGACCGGGCTGGGAGGGGAGCAAGCGGTGTGACAGAGATTGTTCTTTTCGGCCATGGCGATCAGCTCACATGACTGATTTCAACCAGACGATCCGAACCACCTTCGGCAACACGGCCAGAGCGTTCGATCAGGCGGTCCGAGCCACCTTCGGCAACACGGCCAGAGCGTTCGATCAGGCGGTCCGAGCCACCTTCGGCAACACGACCGGAGCGTTCGATCAGGCGGTCCGAGCCACCTTCGGCAACACGGCCAGAACGTTCGATCAGGCGGTCCGAGCCACCTTCGGCAACACGACCGGAGCGTTCGATCAGGCGGTCCGAGCCACCTTCGGCAACACGGCCAGAGCGTTCGATCAGGCGATCCGAACCACCTTCGGCAACGGTTTTGAGCGGTTGGGCGATTTCAGCAGCGCTGGAGCGAGATTCGGCGGTCAGGTGCTGGTCGGCAGCTGGCAGGGCGAAGGCGTTGGCCGCAAGGATCGACAGGGTCAGGGTCAGCAGGGTGCGTTTCATGGTTCGGTGCTCCTCTTGGGGGCTGGAAAGTGGGTACGAAGCCAATGTTACGCCCGGTGTCGCCAGAGAGAAGTTCATACGGGTAATGGTAACAATCGACGGTATTGATAGCGTCCGCCGAAGGCTCTATTCCAGCTATTTCAGGGTGGTTTGCGGCTATTTGCCAGTAACGATTCGAGGGGCTGGGCAACCCTGCCCAAGCGCAAAAGCTGCGCAAGAAACCCGAAAAAAACTCGCTATCATGGCGGCCTCCGATAAAACCCTGCGGGTTTTCATCAGTCCGAGATCTTGAGTGCCATCGTTACGCCTGCTTTGTGCCAAGCCGTCAGGAGAATCACGCAATGACGCGTCCCGCCAGAATCCTCGTCTGGACCTTAACCACCCTGTTGACCCTGCTGGCGATCCTGGTAGTGATCATCGCCACCTTCGACTGGAACCGCGTCAAGCCGCTGCTCAACGAGAAGGTTGCCGAGGCCTTGCACCGGCCGTTCGCAATCAATGGCAACCTCGCCGTGCACTGGCGCACCGAGCCGGAAGAAGGCGGCTGGCGCGCCTGGGTGCCGTGGCCGCACTTCATTGCCGAAGACCTGGTCCTGGGCAACCCTGAATGGCTCAAGGAGCCGCAGATGGTCGGCCTGGAGCGTGTGGAGTTCCGCCTGGCGCCGCTGCCACTGCTGTTCCAGCAGATCAGCATCCCGCGCATCGACCTGACCAAGCCCACCGCCAACCTCACGCGCCTCGCCGATGGCCGCGCCAACTGGACCTTCGACTTCGGGCCCAAGGACGAGAACGAGGCGCCGTCCAAGTGGCAGCTGGACATCGGTGCCATCGGCTTTGACCAAGGCAATGTCAGCTTCGATGACCAGACCTTGAAAACCAGCATGAAGGTGCAGATCGATCCGCTCGGCAAACCGATCCCTTTCAGTGAAATCGTCGGCAAGGCCAGCGCCGAAAAGGCCGGCGGCGCTCAGGATTATGCGTTCGGGCTCAAGGCTCAAGGCCGCTACAAAGGCCAGCCGGTGTCCGGCACCGGCAAGATTGGTGGCCTGCTGGCGCTGCAAGACGCCAGCCAGCCGTTCCCGCTGCAGGCCGACGTGCGTATTGCCGATACCCATGTGGTGCTCGCCGGTACCCTGACCGACCCGCGCAACCTCGGCGCACTGGACCTGCGCCTGCGCCTGTCCGGTGCCAGCCTGGGCAACCTCTACCCGTTGACCGGCGTGACGTTGCCCGACACCCCGGCCTATTCCACCGATGGCCGGCTCAGCGCCAACCTGCATGCCGCCGAAGGCGCGACCTTCAATTACCAGGGCTTCAACGGCAAGATCGGCGACAGCGACATTCATGGCGACCTGGCCTTCGTCGCCAGCCAGCCACGGCCCAAGCTCTCCGGCAACCTGGTGTCCAACCAGCTGCTGTTCAAGGACCTGGCCCCGTTGATTGGTGCCGACTCCAATGCCGAGCAGAAAGCCCGCGGCGGTGCCAGCAAGCAGCCGGCCGACAAGGTGCTGCCGGTGGAAGAGTTCCGCACCGAACGCTGGCGGGCCATGGACGCCGACGTCACCTTTGCCGGCAAGCGCATCGTGCACAGCGAAAAGCTGCCATTCAATGACCTGTCCGCCCACGTGATCCTCGACGACGGCCTGTTGCGCCTGGAGCCGCTGCGCTTTGGCGTGGCCGGTGGCAGCCTGGGCTCCAACATCCGCCTGGACGGCCGCAACGTGCCTTTGCAGGGGCGCGCCCAACTGACAGCGCGAGGCTTCAAGCTCAAGCAGCTGTTCCCCAGCTTTGCGCCGATGCAGACCAGCTTCGGCGAGCTGAACGGCGACGCCGACATCAGCGGCCATGGCAATTCGGTGGCGGCGTTGTTGGGCACGGCCAATGGCAACCTGCGCCTGCTGATCAACGATGGTGCCATCAGCCGCAGCCTGATGGAGATTGCCGGGCTCAATGTCGGCAACTACGTGGTGGGCAAGCTGTTCGGTGACGAGGACGTGAAGATCAACTGTGCGGCGGCGGATGTCGGCATCAAGGACGGGCTGGCGACTACGCGGTTGTTCATCTTCGATACCGAGAACGCGATCATCTACATCAACGGTACGGCCAACTTTGCCAGTGAGCAGCTGGACTTGAAGGTCACCCCGGAATCCAAGGGGCTGCGGTTGTTCTCGCTGCGTTCGCCGCTGTATGTGCGCGGGCCGTTTGCCAAGCCGAGTGCCGGGGTGCAAGCGGTGCCGCTGGCGTTGCGCGGGGCGGGGATGCTGGCGTTGGGGGTGGTTGCCGGGCCGGCTGCCGGGTTGCTGGCGCTGGTGGCGCCCAGCAGCGGCGATGAGCCCAACCAGTGCACGCCGTTGCTGCAGCAGATGAAAGCCGGCAAGGCGCCGGCTGCGGTGAAAAAGCAGAAATAGCAGGGGGGGCGCAAAGCGCCCCCAGCAATTACAGCCCCTGAAGCAAGTCGGACATATCGTCCGCGTGCTCTTCTTCCTGGGCCAGGATGTCTTCGAAGATACGGCGCGTAGTCGGGTCTTTATCGCCAATGTACTGAATGATCTCGCGATAGCTGTCGATCGCAATCCGCTCCGCTACCAGGTCCTCCAGCACCATCTCCTTCAGCGAGCTGCCCGCCACATACTGCGCATGGGAATTCCTGGTCAGGTTGTCGGGGTTGAAGTCCGGCTCGCCGCCCAACTGCACGATGCGCTCGGCCAGCTTGTCGGCATGCTCGGCTTCCTGATTCGCGTGTTCGAGAAATTCGCTGGCCGCCACGCTGGCCTTGATCCCGCTGGCCATGAAGTAATGGCGCTTGTAGCGCAGCACGCAAACCAGTTCGGTGGCCAGCGACTCATTGAGCAGGCGCAGGATTTCCTTGCGATCGGCGTGGTAACCCTCGGTCACCGCGCCTTGCTCGACGTGCTGGCGGGCACGCTCGCGCAGGGTTTGCACATCGGTCAGTTCAACGTTGCTCATGATTGTCTCCAAACAGATCAGGACGGGTGGTCAAGGTGAACAGGAGGCTCAAGCGCCATGGGCGGCTTTGCTGTCTTCTTCTCGTTGCTTGCAGGTCTTGAAGCCCTTGGCATCGACATGGCCGGTGGCGTCGAAGCGCACGTAGTACGGCTGCTGGTGGCCGTCGCGGTTGAGGATGTAGTCGTTGCAGGTACCCCCGTGCGGCAGGTCGATCACGTTCGATGGGCTGCCGCCGATGGCGATGACCTTCTGCATGGTCATGCCGTTTTCCACCTGTTTGACCAGCGGTTCGTCGCGGTAGGTGACATGGTCCACCGGGTTTTCCGGGTGGCTGCTGCAGGCGGCCAGGGCGGCGCTTGCCAGAAGGATTGCCAGGGTCTGCTTGTACATGGTCCCGCTCCTTGCAAAGGGTCTGTTTGAGTTGGAACCGCGAGAAGCGTCGGGAGTTCGATTGCGGTGGTCATCGAAGCAGCGCTAGTGTTGGCCGATCGTCCACGCAAAGGGGCTCAAGCCATGCAGCAGGAGTTGGCCACGCGATACCCGTTGGTGCTGGTGCCAGGCATGCTCGGTTTTGTCCGGGTGCTGCTTTATCCATACTGGTTCGGCATCGTGCCGGCATTGCGCAAGGGCGGTGCGCAGGTGTTTCCGGTGCAGGTCTCGCCGCTGCATTCCAACGAGGTGCGCGGTGAGCAGTTGCTGGCGATCATCGAAGACATCTGCCAGCGCACCGGCGCGGCAAAGGTCAACCTCATCGGCCACAGTCAGGGGGCATTGAACGCGCGTTATGCGGCGGCCAAACGGCCGGATCGGGTGGCCTCGGTCACGTCGGTGGCGGGGCCCAATCATGGTTCGGAGCTGGCCGATCACCTTGAGCGCAGGGCGCCAGGTCACTCACCCCAGGGGCGCCTGCTCAAAGCCATCCTGCATGGCCTGGCAGTATTGCTGGTATGGCTGGAAACCGGCTGGCGGCGCGACCCGCTGCCGGTCGACCTGCATGCTTCACACCAGGCCCTGACCAGCGCCGGCGTGGCCCTGTTCAACCAGGCTTATCCACAGGGGCTGCCAGAAACCTGGGGCGGGGAAGGGGCATACGAGGTGGGCGGCGTGCGCTACTACTCCTGGTCCGGCACCTTGCAGCCCGGGCTGACCGACCAGGGGCGTAACCGCTTCGATGGCAGCAACCGCTTCTGCCGGTTGTTCGCGCGCAGTTTCGTCAGGGAAAAGGGCCATTGCGACGGCATGGTCGGGCGTTTCAGCTCGCACCTGGGGCAGGTGATCGGTGATGACTTCCCGCTCGATCACCTGGACATCGTCAACCAGTCGCTAGGCGCCGTGGGCAAGGGTGCCGAGCCGCTGCGGCTGTTCACCGAACATGCGGCGCGGCTCAAGGCAGCAGGGCTCTAGCGGCGCACCGGGGTGGTCCAGCGCTCGGCCAGAATGACCCCGACCAAGGTCAGCAAACCACCGATCAGGTGATAGCTGGCCAGTCGTTCGTCCAGGACCACCGCGGCGATCAGTGCGGTCACCACCGGCAACAGGTTGAAAAACAACGTGGTACGGCTGGGCCCCAGGCGATGCACGGCCTGCATCCACACCAGCGGCGCGATCATCGAGGCGAGCACGCAGGCGTACAGCACCAGGCCGATGTTGTGGCCGTTCAGGCCAGTCTTGGCCGAGAGCAGGAACAGCGGCAGCAACACCAGGATGGCCACCAGCACTTGCAGGTACAGCAGCTGCAACGGCGGCAGGCGCAGCTGCCATTTCTTCAACAGGAAGCTGTACAGCGCGTAGGCCAGGGTCGCCACCAGCATCAGCAGGTCGCCGCCGTTCAAGCCTTGTTCCAGCAGGATGCCCGGCTGGCCGGCGGAAACCACTTCGAGCACGCCGACGAACGACACCACGGCGCCTGCCAGGGCGCCGTAGCTCAGGCGCTGCCCCAGCCAGGCGATGGACAGGGCCAGCGACATCAACGGCATCAGCGAGAGGATGATGCCCATGTTGGTGGCGCTGGTAATGCCGGCGGCGAAGTACGCCAGGCTCTGATACACGGCCATGCCCAGCACGCCGAGGATGGCCACCTTGCCCAGGTGCGGGCGGATGGCCGCACGGTTGCGCCACACGGCGGGCAGCAGGAACGGGGTGAACAGTGCGCCGGCCAGCAGCCAGCGGTAGAAGCCGATTTCGGCAGGGTAGATGGCGCCGGCCGACATCTTGGTGACCACGGTATTGCCGGACCAGATGAGAATGGCGAAAAGGGGAAACGCGTAATTCATGCAGCAACAGACTCTTTCGTTTTGGCAGTGACGCCTGGCTGACCATTATGAAGGCCCATGCCCGGGCAAAATGTAAAAAATCTTGTCTACACTCAGGCGCATGTCCGTGCATCGGGCGCGGAGTCAAGGAGACCACTCCATGAAAATGCTGCACATGCCCCTGCTGGTGTTGGCCGTGTTGTTCAGTGCGCAAGGATTTGCCGCCAACACGGCGCAACAGGAAAAGATGAAAACCTGCAACGCCGACGCCACCACCAAGGCGCTCAAGGGTGATGAACGCAAGGCGTTCATGAGCACTTGCCTGAAGAAGGACGTGCCCCAGTCGCAGCAGGACAAGATGAAGACCTGCAACGCCGACGCCACCACCAAGGCGCTCAAGGGTGACGAACGCAAGGCGTTCATGAGCGACTGCCTGAAGAAGAAGTGACCTGCGCCTATGCCTGTGCCATGAAGGCTGGCAGACTGCGGGCATTCCCGCCGTCTGCCGTCGAGGCTGTATGACTTTCACCCCCCGCCAGATCACCCTGGCCAGCCTGATCATCGTCATGGCCGGGCTGCTGCTGGCTTTGCCCCTGAAGTTGCTGCCCAGCCTGCTGGCCGGGCTGTTGGTGTTCGAACTGGTGAACATGCTCACCCCGCGCCTGCAACCGCTGATCGCCGGGCAGCGTGCGCGCTGGCTGGCGGTGGCGCTGCTGGGTGTGCTGGTGGTCAGTGTGCTGACCCTGCTGATTGCCGGTGCCTTCAGCTTCCTGCTGCACGAAGCCGAGAACCCCGGCGCCTCGCTGGACAAGTTCATGACCTTGGTCGAACGTGCCCGCAGCCAGCTGCCGCCGTTCATCGAAGCCTACCTGCCGGCCAGTGCGGCGGAGTTCAAGGTGGCCATCGGTGACTGGATCAAGAGCCACCTCAGCGACCTGCAGCTGGTGGGCAAGGGCATGGCGCACATGTTCGTGACGCTGCTGATCGGCATGATCCTTGGGGCCATCATCGCCCTGCAGCGCATTCCCGACATTTCCCGGCGCAAGCCCTTGGCTGCGGCCCTGTTCGAGCGGCTGAACCTGCTGGTGCAGGCGTTTCGCAACATCGTCTTCGCGCAGATCAAGATCTCGATGCTCAACACCGCGTTCACCGGTATTTTCCTCGCCGTGGTGTTGCCGTCGTTCGGCGTGCACCTGCCGCTGACCAAGACGCTGATCGTGCTGACCTTCCTGCTTGGGCTGCTGCCGGTGATCGGCAACCTGATGTCCAACACCCTGATCACCATCGTCGGCATGTCGTTGTCGATCTGGGTGGCGGCGGCGGCGCTGGGCTATTTGATCGTGATCCACAAGGTCGAGTATTTCCTCAACGCGAAGATCGTCGGTGGGCAGATCAGTGCCAAGGCCTGGGAGCTGCTGCTGGCGATGTTGGTGTTCGAGGCGGCGTTCGGCTTGCCGGGGGTGGTGGCGGGGCCGGTCTATTACGCCTACCTGAAGAGTGAGCTGAAGCGGGCCGAGCTGGTCTGAAAGATTGCTGGGGCTGCAAAGCAGCCCCAGGATCGCTCAGGCAGCGCCGTAGCGCTTGCGGGCCTCGATAGCCAAACCGCTACCGATGCTGCCGAAGATGTTGCCTTCTACATGCCGCGCATTCGGCAGCATCGCCGCCACGCTGTTGCGCAGTGCCGGGATCCCGCTCGAACCCCCGGTGAAGAACACCGTATCGACCTGGCCCGCGCTCACGCCAGCCTTGGCCAGCAACTCGCTCACACTGGCGCGCACCCGCTCCAGCAGCCCTTCGATGGCCTCCTCGAACAGCACCCGGGTCAGGTCGACACTCAGTTCGCGCTCGACACGGCTGAGGTCGACGCGGCGGCTGGCCTGGTCGGTCAGCTCGATCTTGCTGGCCTCCACTTCCATCGCCAGCCAGTGCCCGGCGCGCTCTTCGATCAGCTTGAACAGGCGATCGATGCCCAAGGTATCCTCGATGTCGTAGCGCATGCTGCCCAAGGCCAGCTGCGATTTCTGCGAGTACAGGGCGTTGATGGTGTGCCAGGTCGCCAGGTTCAGGTGGTAGCTGGTGGGCATCAGCGCGCCACTCTTCATCCGGCTGCCATAGCCGAACAGCGGCATCACGCCCTGCAGGCTCAGTTGCTTGTCGAAGTCGGTACCGCCGATGTGCACGCCGCCGGTGGCGAGGATGTCGCTCTGGCGCTCGGCCACCAGGTGGCGCTCGGGCGACAGGCGGATCAAGGTAAAGTCCGAAGTACCACCGCCGATATCGACGATGAGCACCAGTTCTTCACGGCTGATGCCCGACTCGTAGTCGAACGCTGCGGCAATCGGCTCATACTGGAACGACACGTCCTTGAAGCCGATCTTGCGCGCTACCTCGGCCAGGGTGTCCTCGGCCTCCTGGTCGGCGGCCGGGTCTTCATCGACGAAGAATACCGGGCGGCCCAGCACCACCTGCTCGAATTCACGACCGGCGGCAGCCTCGGCGCGCTTTTTCAGCTCGCCGATGAACATGCCCAGCAGGTCCTTGAACGGCAGGGCGCTGCCCAGCACGCTGGTGTCGTGCTTGATCAGCTTGGAACCCAACAGGCTCTTGAGCGAGCGCATCAGGCGGCCTTCGTAGCCTTCCAGGTACTCGTGCAGCGCCAGGCGACCATACGCCGGGCGACGCTCCTCGATGTTGAAGAACACCACCGACGGCAGGGTGATCTTGCCGTCTTCCAGGGCGATCAGCGACGAGGTGCCCTCGCGGTGCCAGCCGACCGTGGAGTTGGAGGTGCCGAAGTCGATGCCCAGGGCGCGGGCCGGCGATACGTCAGACATGGGAAAAGGCTTCCGGAGGCAAAACGGCCGCGCAGTGTATGCGAGTTGGCTACAGAATCAAGACCGATCGTCTGCCTTGAGGCAACCCCAAGCGCACCTTGAAAGGCTATGCTTGAACCCTATCTTCAGCTGCAACACGAAAATTCACACTGGTGATCCATAGATGGACTTCAAAGACTACTACAAGATACTCGGCGTAGAGCCCACGGCGGACGAGAAGGCGATCAAGGCCGCGTACCGCAAGCTGGCGCGCAAGTATCACCCTGACGTCAGCAAGGAACGTGACGCCGAGGACAAGTTCAAGGAGGCCAACGAGGCCTACGAGGTGCTGGGTGATGCGCAAAAGCGCGCCGAGTTCGACGAAATCCGCAAGTACGGCGGCCAGCATGGCCGGCCGTTCCAGGCGCCACCGGGCTGGCAGAGCCGTGGCGGCGCGGGGGGCGCTGGCGGTGGCTTCGAGGGCGGTGACTTCTCCGACTTCTTCAGCTCGATCTTCGGAGCCCGCGGCGGTAACCCGTTCGGTGGTGGCGGCCGGCAACAACAACGCAGTGCCGGTAGGCGAGGGCAGGATGTGGAACTGGAACTGGCGATCTTCCTGGAAGAAACCCTCAGCAAGGAATCCAAGCAGATCAGCTTCCAGGTGCCGCAGACCAACGCGGCTGGCCAGCGCACCGGGTTCACCACCAAGACCCTGAACGTGAAGATCCCCGCCGGGGTCACCGACGGCGAACGCATCCGCCTCAAGGGCCAGGGTGCTCCGGGTGTTGGCGGCGGTGCCAATGGCGACCTGTTCCTGACCGTGCGCATGGCACCGCACCCGCTGTTCGATGTCGAAGGTCATGACCTGATCATCACCGTGCCGCTGGCGCCGTGGGAGGCTGCCCTGGGTACCAAGGTGGCGGTGCCGACCCTCACCGGCAAGATCAACCTGACCATCCGCCCCGACAGCCAGAGCGGCCAGCGCCTGCGTGTGCCAGGCATGGGCCTGGCGAACAAGAACGGCGAGCGTGGCAACCTTTATGCGCAGCTGAAAGTGGTGATGCCGCCGGCTTCCGACGCTGCTACCCGTGAACTGTGGACCCAGCTTTCCGAGAAAGCGGCGTTCGACCCGAGGACACAATGGAGTAAGTGATCATGAGCAGCACCCTGATCGTTCAACTGGACATGCGAACCCTGTGTCAGGAAGCCGATATCACGGCTGACTGCGTGATCGAAATCGTCGAGCACGGCATTGTCGAACCTTCCGGGCGAACGCCGGAGGACTGGTTGTTCGACGATCAGGCGCCGTTGCTGGCCAAGCGCGCGGCGAAGCTGCATCAAGAGCTGGAACTGGAATGGGAAGGGGTGGCGCTGGCGCTGGAACTGTTGCAGGAACTGCAGCAGTTGCGCAGCGAGAACAGCATGCTGAAGCAGCGGTTGGGCAGGTTTATCCAGATGTGATATTGGCTGTGCTGGCCTCTTCGCGGGTTTCTACGCGAAGAGGCCAGCACAGCCCACATCCATCTCAGCTGGGTTCAGCCCCCGGATTCAGCACCAGCTGCATGAAGGTCAGGTCCAGCCAGCGGCCGAACTTCACCCCCACCTGCGGCATCTGCCCGGTCACCACGAAGCCCAGTCGCTCATGCAGGCGTACCGAGGCGGCATTGCCACTTTCGATGGCCGCGACCATCACATGCTTGCCACACTCACGCGCCCGCTCGATCAGCGCCACCATCAACACAGGCCCCAGGCCCTTGCCACGCTGGTCGCCGCGCACATACACCGAGTGTTCCACGGTCAGGCGAAAACCCTCGAACGGCCGCCAGTCACCGAACGACGCATACCCCAGCACGCCGCTGTCATCCACGGCCACCAGGATCGGGTAACCCTGCAGCGCCCGTGCTTCGAACCAGGCCTGGCGGTTGGCGAGGTCCACCGGGGTTTCGTTCCAGATCGCCGTGGTGTTGCGCACGGCGTCGTTGTAGATGTCGAGGATGCCCGGTATGTCGGTGGCCAGGGCATCGCGGATTACGTAACTCATGACAGCGTCTCGCAGGATCGTTGACTGCAGATTAAATGGTTACCAGCCCGCGCACACCTTCGGCCTGCATGTTTTCACCCCGGCCGCGCTGGATGATTTCGCCACGGGCCATGACCAGGTACTGGTCGGCCAGTTCTTCGGCGAAGTCGTAGAACTGCTCCACCAACAGGATCGCCATGTCGCCCCGCTCGGCCAGGCGGCGGATCACCGCACCGATTTCCTTGATCACCGAGGGCTGGATACCTTCGGTCGGTTCGTCGAGGATCAGCAACCGTGGGCGGCTGGCCAGGGCCCGGCCGATGGCCAGCTGTTGCTGTTGGCCACCGGACAGGTCGCCGCCACGGCGTTGCTTCATCTGCTCCAGCACCGGGAACAGTTCATAGATGAACGCGGGTACTTCACGTGCCTCGCGGGCCGGGAAGCGCGACAGGCCCATCAGCAGGTTTTCCTCGACAGTCAGGCGCGGGAAGATTTCCCGGCCCTGGGGCACGTAGGCGATCCCGGCGTGCACCCGCTGCTGGGGCTTGAGCGTGGTGATCGGCTTGCCTTCCCACTCGATATTGCCTTCGCGGGCCGGCACCAGGCCCATCAGGCAGCGCAGCAAGGTGGTCTTGCCCACACCATTGCGGCCCAACAGGCAGGTGACTTCGCCGACCTTGGCTTCGAAGGACAGGCCGCGCAGGATGTGGCTGCCGCCGTAGTACTGGTGCAGGGTGTCGATTTTCAGCATGTCTTGTCCTTGGTATTGATCAGCGACCCAGGTAAACCTCGACCACCCGCTCATCCGCCTGCACCTGTTCCAGCGACCCTTGCGCCAGCACGCTGCCCTGGTGCAGCACGGTCACATGGTCGGCGATGCTGCCGACAAAGCCCATGTCATGCTCCACCACCATCAGCGAGTGCTTGCCGGCCAGGCCCTTGAACAGCTCGGCCGTGAACTCGGTCTCGGCATCGGTCATGCCCGCCACCGGCTCGTCGAGCAGCAGCAGTTGCGGCTCCTGCACCAGCAACATGCCGATCTCCAGGAACTGCTTCTGCCCGTGCGACAGCAGGCCGGCCTGGCGCTGGGCCAAGGGCAGCAGGCGCAGGGTGGTCAGCACCTCCTCGATGCGTTGCTGCTGTTCACCGCTCAAGCGGGCCGCAAGGCTGGCCCACACCGACTTGTCGGTCTTCAACGCCAGCTCCAGGTTCTCGAACACGGTCAGTGCCTCGAACACCGTGGGCTTCTGGAACTTGCGGCCGATACCGGCCTGGGCGATCTGGTATTCGCTCATGCGGGTCAGGTCGAGGGTGTCGCCGAAGAAAGCGCTGCCGCTGTCGGGGCGGGTCTTGCCGGTGATCACATCCATCATCGTGGTCTTGCCGGCGCCGTTGGGGCCGATGATGCAGCGCAGTTCGCCGACGCCGATGTACAGGTTCAGGGCATTGAGGGCCTTGAAACCGTCGAAGCTGACGCTGATGTCTTCAAGGCTCAGCACCGTGCCGTGGCGGGTATCGAGACCGGCCTTGCGGCTTTGGCCCAGGCCAATGGCGTCGCGGCCGGCGCCGAGGTTGTCGAACACAGGTTCCAGCATGAATTCCGGGTGGACCGGGGGCACGCCTCTCATGGCTGGCTCCTTTTCTTCAACAGGCCGACCACGCCCTTGGGCAGGTACAGGGTGACGAGGATGAACAGCGCACCGAGGAAGAACAGCCAGAACTCCGGGAACGCCACGGTGAACCAGCTCTTCATGCCATTGACCAGGCCGGCGCCGAGCAGCGGGCCGATCAGCGTGCCACGCCCGCCCAGGGCGACCCACACGGCGGCTTCGATGGAGTTGGTCGGTGACATTTCGCTGGGGTTGATGATGCCCACCTGCGGTACGTACAGCGCACCGGCCATGCCACACAGTACGGCGCTGAGCACCCACACCAGCAATTTGAAACCACGCGGGTCGTAGCCGCAGAACATCAGGCGGTTCTCGGCGTCGCGCACGGCGGTGAGCAGGCGGCCGAACTTGCTTTGGGTCAGGCGCCAGCACAGGTACAGGCTGGCCAGAAGCAGGCCGACGGTGAGCAGGAACAGCACTGCGCGAGTGCCCTGCGCGGCGATGTCGAAACCGAGGATGGTACGGAAGCTGGTGAAGCCGTTGTTGCCGCCGAAGCCGGTTTCGTTACGGAAGAACAGCAGCATGCCGGCGAAGGTCAGGGCCTGGGTCATGATCGAGAAGTACACGCCCTTGATCCGCGAGCGGAAGGCGAACCAGCCGAACACCAGCGCCAGCAACCCTGGCGCCAGCACCACCAGGCACAGGGCCCAGGCGAAGTGCTGGGTGCCGGCCCAGTACCACGGCAGTTCGCTCCACGACAGGAAGGTCATGAACCCAGGCAGGCCGTCGCCGGCCGCCTGGCGCATCAGGTACATGCCCATGGCGTAGCCGCCGAGGGCGAAGAACAGGCCGTGGCCCAGCGACAGCAGCCCGGCATAGCCCCAGACCAGGTCCAGGGCCAGGGCGACGATGGCGTAGCAGAGGATCTTGCCGACCAGGGTCAGGGTGTAGGCCGAAACTTGCAGCGAGTGATCAGCCGGCAGCAGCGACAGCAGCGGCAGGGCCAGCAGCAGCGTGACGACGACCGCGCCGATGGCCAGCGACAGCCGCGGCCCGGCCTTTTGCGAAGCGGTGACAAGCAGTGGCTGGTTCATCAGTCGATTACCCGTCCCTTGAGGGCGAACAGGCCTTGCGGGCGCTTCTGGATGAACAGAATGATCAACGCAAGGATGAGGATCTTGCCGAGCACCGCACCAATCTGCGGCTCAAGCAGCTTGTTGGCGATGCCGAGGCCGAATGCCGCCCAAAGGCTGCCGGCCAATTGGCCGACACCGCCGAGCACCACCACCAGGAACGAGTCGATGATGTAGCTCTGGCCCAGGTCCGGGCCGACGTTGCCGACCTGGCTCAAGGCCACGCCGCCAAGGCCGGCGATGCCCGAGCCGAGGCCGAAGGCGAGCATGTCGACGCGCCCGGTGGAGACGCCGCAGCAGGCCGCCATGTTGCGGTTCTGGGTGACGGCGCGCACGTTCAGGCCCAGGCGTGTGCGGTTGAGCAGCAGCCAGGTGAGCAGGACCACGGCGAGGGCGAAGCCGATGATCACCAGGCGGTTGTACGGCAGCACCAGGTTGGGCAGCAGCTGAATGCCGCCGGACAGCCAGGCCGGGTTGCTCACTTCGACGTTCTGCGCACCGAACAGCAGGCGGATGGCCTGGATCAGGATCAGGCTGATACCCCAGGTCGCTAGCAGGGTTTCCAGCGGTCGGCCGTAGAGATGGCGAATCACCGTGCGCTCCAGGGCCATGCCGACCCCGGCGCTGACGGCGAAGGCCACCGGCAGGGCGATCAGCGGGTAGAACTCGATGGCGCCGGGCGCGTAGCGTTGCAGCAGCACCTGGACCATGTAGGTGCTGTAGGCACCGAGCATGAGCATCTCGCCGTGGGCCATGTTGATCACCCCGAGCAGGCCGAAGGTGATCGCCAGGCCGAGCGCGGCCAGCAGCAGGATCGAGCCCAGCGACAGGCCGCTGAAGGCCTGGCCGAGCAGTTCGCCGACCAGCAGTTTGCGCTTGACCTGGGCCAGGCTGGTTTCGGCGGCGGTGCGCACGGCCGCGTCGCTCTCGGCGTCTGGTTGCAACAGCGCTTCGAGGCGGGTGCGGGCCAGCGGGTCGCCGGTGTCGCCGAGCAGGCGCACCGCAGCCAGGCGCACGGCCGGTTCGCTGGCGCCCAGTTGCAGGTTGGCCAGGGCCAGGCCGAGGGCAGCGTGCACGGCGGGGTCCACTTCGAGGGCGAAGCGCCGGTCGAGGAAGGCCATCTGCGCCGGTTGTGCGCTCTTTTGCAGTTGTTGGGCGGCAGCCAGGCGCGTGGCGCTGTTGTCGCTGAGCAACTGGTGGCTGGCCAGGGCGTTGTCGATCAGGCCGCGCAGGCGGTTGTTCAGGCGCACCTTGCGGGTGTCATCGGCGGCGATGCGGCCTTGGCGCAGGTTGTCCAGCAGCGGCAGGCGCGCGGCATCGGGTTGTGCCGCCCAGCCTTCGAGCAGTTGAGCCTGCTCGGCGGGCTTGGCGGTGAGGAAGAATTCGCCCTCGCTGGCCTGGGTGGCCAGGGGGATCAGCAGGAGCAGGGTGAGCAGCAGTCTGAGCATGCGAGTAATCCTGAAAATCGGCGGTGGATTCTTCGCGGGTGAACCCGCTCCCACAGGGACCGCGCCGGTTTCAGACCTTGCACCGTACCTGTGGGAGCGGGTTTACCCGCGAATGGGCCGCATAGCGGCCCCATGCACTCAGTTACCTTTCACCGCGTAATCAGGCCGTTTGTCATTGCCCGGGATGAACGGGCTCCAAGGCTGTGCCCGCAGCGGCTGCTCGGTCTCCCAGACCACGCTGAACTGCCCGTCACCCTGGATCTCGCCGATCATCACCGGCTTGTGCAGGTGGTGGTTGGTCTTGTCCATGGTCAGGGTAAAGCCCGACGGTGCCTTGAAGGTCTGCCCGGCCAAGGCTTCGCGGACCTTGTCGACATCGGTGGACTTGGCCTTCTCGGCAGCCTGGGCCCACATGTGGATACCTACGTAGGTGGCTTCCATCGGGTCGTTGGTCACGGCCTTGTCGGCCCCCGGCAGGCCCTTGGCCTTGGCGTAGGCCTTCCAGTCGGCGACGAACTTCTGGTTGACCGGGTTATCCACCGACTCGAAGTAGTTCCACGCCGCCAGGTGGCCCACCAGCGGCTTGGTGTCGATGCCGCGCAGCTCTTCTTCGCCCACCGAGAACGCCACCACCGGCACGTCGGTGGCCTTCAGGCCCTGGTTGGCCAGTTCCTTGTAGAACGGCACGTTGGAGTCGCCATTGACGGTGGAGATGACCGCGGTCTTGCCGCCGGCGGAGAACTTCTTGATGTTGGCGACGATGGTCTGGTAATCGGCATGGCCGAACGGGGTGTAGACCTCTTCGATGTCCTTGTCGGCCACGCCCTTGCTGTGCAGGAAGGCGCGCAGGATCTTGTTGGTGGTGCGCGGGTAGACGTAGTCGGTGCCCAGCAGGAAGAAGCGCTTGGCGCTGCCGCCATCCTCGCTCATCAGGTACTCGACGGCCGGGATGGCCTGCTGGTTGGGTGCGGCGCCGGTGTAGAACACGTTGGGCGACATCTCTTCACCCTCGTACTGCACCGGGTAGAACAGCAGGCCGTTGAGCTCCTCGAACACTGGCAGCACGGATTTGCGCGACACCGAGGTCCAGCAGCCGAACACCACTGCGACCTTGTCCTGGGTCAGCAGCTGGCGGCTCTTTTCAGCGAACAGTGGCCAGTTGGAGGCTGGGTCGACCACCACCGGTTCGAGCAGCTTGCCATTCACACCGCCCTTGGCGTTGATCTCGTCGATGGTCATCAGCGCCATGTCCTTGAGCGAGGTCTCGGAAATCGCCATGGTCCCGGACAGCGAATGCAGGATGCCGACCTTGATGGTCTCGGCGGCCTGGATGCTCCAGCTCAGGCCCATGGCGGCAATGGATGCGCTGAGGGTAAAGGCCTTGATCAGACTGCGACGCTTCATGTGCTCTCTCTCCGCTGAGTTTTTTTATGGTGTTGGCCAAGCGGGGAGGGGCGTTGCAAGGGGTGTGCCTAGTGGCGGAAGGTGCGTGATAGAGGGGTTGTGCGAGGTGTTGGGGCGTTTAGCCGATCCAGGTTGGTGCCTTGGAGATTTGTGTGCACAGGATTGGGGCCGCTGTGCGGCCCATCGCCGGCAAACGCCGCACCCCCCCGAAAATTG
>NZ_JBDJMM010000030.1:0-82843 GCF_039673865.1 Pseudomonas sp. TWI628
CCGCCCGCACTCGCGCCCCAACACTTTATATGGGCGTGCGGGGGGGGCCCCCGCCCCCCCGGGCGCTGGGCTGCAAAGCAGCCCCCTTGGCCATCAGCCGTTACGCACCGCCGAGCGCGGATGACGGCGGCTACGCACGAACTGGTAGGTCACCGCCAGCAGCAGGAACCAGATCGGCGTCACCACCAGCGCCGAGCGGGTGTCTGCTTCCAGGCTCAGCAACACCAGGATAAAGGCGAAGAACGCCAGGCACACGTAGCACATGAAGCGCCCGCCCGGCATCTTGTACTTCGACGCCTGGTGCAGCGCATCGCGGTGCGTGCGGTACTTCAGGTACGACAGCAGGATCAGCGTCCAGACGAACATGAACAGCACCGCCGACACCGTGGTGACCAGGGTGAACGCTTCGATCACGTTTGGCACCAGGTAGATCAGCACCGCGCCCAGCAGCAGGCAGGTGCAGGAGAAGTACAGGCCGTTGGCCGGCACCGAGCGGCTCGACAGTTTCTCGAACGCCTTGGGCGCATCGCCTTCCTGGGACAGGCCATAGAGCATGCGGCTGGTGGAGAACACGCCGCTGTTGGCCGACGAAGCGGCCGAGGTCAGCACCACGAAGTTGATGATGCTCGCCGCTGCCGGCAGACCGGCCAGCACGAACAGTTCCACGAACGGGCTTTTGCCCGGTACCACGTCGCGCCATGGGGTTACCGCCATGATCGCAATCAGCGCCAGCACGTAGAACACGATGATGCGGATCGGGATCGAGTTGATCGCCCGTGGCAGGGTGCGCTCGGGGTTCTTCGCCTCAGCCGCAGTGGTGCCCACCAGCTCGATGCCGACGAAGGCGAACACGGCGATCTGGAAGCCGGCGAAAAAGCCCATCAGGCCATTGGGGAACATGCCGCCATCGTTCCACAGGTTGGCCAGTTGTGCAGTGCGCCCGCTCGGCGAGGTGAAGCCGGTGATGACCATGTACAGGCCGGTAACCACCAGGCCGAGGATGGCGACGATCTTGACCAGGGCGAACCAGAACTCCAGCTCGCCGAACATTTTAACCGTCACCAGGTTCAGCGACAGCAGCAGGCCGACACAGGTCAGCGCCGGTATCCACTGCGGCAGGTCGGGGAACCAGAATTGCGTGTAGGCGGCGATCGCGACCACGTCGGCGATGCCGGTGACCACCCAGCAGAACCAGTAGGTCCAGCCAGTGAAATAGCCAGCCCAGGGGCCGAGCAGGTCGGCGGAGAAGTCGATGAACGACTTGTAGTTGAGGTTCGACAGCAGCAGTTCGCCCATGGCGCGCATGACGAAGAACAGCATGAAGCCAATGATCATGTAGACGAAGATGATCGACGGCCCGGCCAGGCTGATGGTCTTGCCCGAGCCCATGAACAGCCCGGTGCCGATGGCGCCGCCAATGGCGATCAGCTGGATATGGCGGTTGGTCAGGTTGCGCTGCAGATGCTGGTCACCTGGCGCAGTCGGAGAAGTTTGCGTCATAAAGCTGCAATCCCTTGAAAGGTCAGTCTGCTTGTCAGAGGTAGCCGGGTAGGCTAACACGCTCGTGCCAGATAGACGCGCGACAGATCGACTCGACTATTGCGGTGCAGCATTTCTCCTGTGCCGGCCTCTTCGCGGCTTTACCCGCGAAGAGGCCGGTGCAGGTCAACACTCAGGCATTGGCCAGCACCCGGCGGCGCTTCACCAGCAGGCTATCCACCACCCACATCACCACCATCGACACCCCCACCAGCGGGAACATCACGCCCAGCACCAGCATCACCCCCACTGCCGCCTTCCAGCGCGGCAGGTCATGGCGCAGCGGCGGTACGCCCAGGCCACCCTCCGGCCGGCGTTTCCACCACATCACCAGGCCGCTCACCGAACCCAGCAGGATCATCAGGCACACCAGCAGGATGATGATCTGGTTCAGCGCCCCGAACATCTTGCCCTCGTGCAGCATCACGCCCAGCTCGGTAGCGCGGGCCACCGGGCTGTAGTCCTGCCAGCGCACGTCGGCCAGCACCTTGCCGGTGTACTGGTCGACATGCAGGGTGGCATCGTTGCGCGGGTCGTCGGCGAACACGGCGATGGTGTACACGCCTTCGGCAGTGGTCGGCGTGGTGATGCTGTAGCCCGGCGCGACCTGGCGCGCCGTGGCGATGTCTTCCACCTGCTGCAGGCTGACCTGTGGCGCAGCCGGTGCACTGTCCATCCTGTGGTGCCCGGCATGCTCGGCATGGGCGCCGGATTGCGGCATCGGCGTGTTCTCCATCGCCCATGGCACGGTCTGGCGATGCGCGCTGTTCAGTTCGCGCGCCTCCTGGTCCGACTTGGGCACGTCATTCCACATTGCAGCCGGAAAGCGGTTCCACAGATCGGCGTACTGCTTGCCCCACAGGCCGGTCCAGGTCATGCCGCTGACCAGCATCAGCAACAGCAGGGCAGAACCCCAGAACCCGGTCACGGCATGCAGGTCGCGCCAGAACAACCGGCCTTTCGCCGCGAAGCGTGGCCACAGCACGCCGGCACCGTTGCGCCCGCGTGGCCACCACAGGTACAGGCCAGACACCACCAGCACGATGCCCCAGCCGGCAGCCAGTTCCACCAGGCGGTCACCGACCGTGCCGACCATCAGTTCGCCGTGCAGGGCGCGGGCGATGGCCTGCAGGTTCTGCTTGCCGTCCTGCTCGCCAAGGATCTTGCCGCTGTACGGGTCAACGAACACGTTCAGCTCGCGGCCAGCGTCATGCACCACGAACTGCGCGCTGCGCTCGGCATTGATCGGCGGCAGGTACTGGCCGACATGGCCTTTCGGGTAGGCCTGGCGCACTTCGGCCAGCAGCGTGTCGGCGCCCTGTCGGTGGTGGCCGGCTTCGACCACCATCAAGTCACGGTACAGCAGCGGGTCGAGCTGCGGCTTGAACAGGTAGATGATCCCGGTGAGTGCCAGCAGGATCATGAAAGGGGCGACGAACAGCCCGGCATAGAAGTGCCAGCGCCAGGCCAGGTTGTAGAAGGAAACGCGTGTTCCGCTCATGGGAACCTCCTGTTTGACCAGCTGATGGGCGCGCCCGAAGCCGCGCCCGTTGTTGTTGTCAGAAGCTGAAATCGACCTTGGTCCAGAAGGTCCTGCCTGGCTCGTTCACCGGCTGTGGATCATTGGCCGGGTAGCCGAACCCGGCATTCCCGGCCAGGTTCAGGTGCTCGGCGTAGGCCTTGTCGAACAGGTTGTCGACCCCCGCGCTGAGCTTGAGGTTGTGGTTCACCTTGTAGGCGCCGTTGAGCGAGAACACGCCGAAGCCGGCGCTCTTGTCGAAGTCCTTGCCGACCACGTTGCCCTGGTTTTCGGCGATGCGGTTCTGCTCAGCCACCAGGCGCCACAGCGCTCCGGCGCTCCAGCTGTCGCGGCTGTAGGTCAGGCCCAGGCGGCTTTCCAGCGGAGGCATCTGCGGCAGTGCCTTGCCGTCGCTGCTGTTCTTGCCCCAGGCGTAGGCCAGGGTGGCATCGGCCTTCCAGCGCTCGGTGAGCTTGTAGGCCGCGCCCAGTTCGCCGCCCATGATGCGGGCGTCGATGTTCTGTGCCTGGGAGCTGCTCATGCCCATCATCCCGGTGCGGTAGTCGAACAGGATGTAGTCGCGAATCTGCCCGACGTAGCCCGAGGCCCAGGCGTCCAGGCGCTCGTCGCGGTACTGGATGCCAAAGTCGAGCTGGGTGGTCTTCTCGGGCTTGATGCTGTCGAAGGCATTCACCGAGCCGGCAGGGCCCTGGTCCGGGGAGAACAGTTCCCAGTAGTCCGGGAAGCGCTGGGCGTGGCCGAGGCCGAGGTAGGTGGTGGCCGGCAGCGCTGCCAGGTCGTGCTCGTAGCGGATGAAACCGCTGGGTAGCGTGTCGGCGCGGGTGTCGCCGTTGGTGGCGCTGTCATCGCGCAAGTCCCGGGCCGAGGCGCGGTCCAGGCGGGCGCCGGTGATCAGGCGATCTTCAGCGGTGGCGTACCAGGTCAGTTCGCCGAATGCGCCGTAGTTGTGGAAATCGGCGTCCTTCTCCCAGGGCTTGTCCTTGTAGGTGTCGATGCCCATGGCGCTGCGTGCGCGGTGCTCGTTGGTCTGCGCATCGATGCCGCTGACCAGTTGCACGTCGGCCCAGCGCCAGGTGGCCTTGATCCGTGCACCCAAGGTGCGGCGGTCGACGGCGGCGGCCATGGGGCCGGCCATCATGCCGGTGCCCGAGGGGGTACGCAGGCTGTAGTTGTCCATCACGTGGTCGGCGTAGTTGTAGTAGACCTGCGCCTCGACCTTGTCGAGCACCTCGCCGAGGTTGGACTTTTCAAAACGCAGGCCCAGGCTTTCGCGCTTGAATTGCGCGCCATCCATGCCACGGCCGGCATAGCGTGCCTCGCCGTCACCCTTGCCGGCGGTGAGTTCGAGCAGCGTGTCTTGGTCGGGCGTCCAGCCCAGGGCCACGTCGCCGTTCCATTTCTCCCAGCGCGAAGGCACGGTGTCGCCGTTGCCATCGTGGTAATCGTCCGAGTGCGACTGGTTGCCGACGAAGCGCGCATAGCCCTGGCTGTTGCCGGCCGCCGCATCGAGCACCTTGTCGAAGCGGCCGTTGGAGCCGGCCAGCAGGCTGGCGTTGACCCGGCTGCCGAGGGTGCCGAACTTCTCCGGCTCACGCTCGAAGAGGATGGTGCCCGCCGAGCCGCCTGGTCCCCAGATCACGCTTTGCGGGCCTTTGATCACGGTCAGGCGGTCGTAGGTTTCCGGGGCGATGTAGGAGGTCGGGGCGTCCATGCGATTGGGGCAGGCGCCGAGCATCACGCCGCCGTTGGTGAGGATGTTCAGGCGCGAGCCGAACATGCCGCGCAGCACCGGGTCGCCATTGGTGCCACCGGCGCGGATGGCCGAGAAGCCGGGGATGGTCTTCAGGTAGTCGGCCCCGTCGCTGGCCGGCACGGGTTGGCGCGGGTCCTTGGGGTTGGTGACCACAGTCAGCGGCGAGCTCGGCGCAAGCGCGGTGATCACCGTCGGGCTCAGCTCGGCCTCAGGGCCTTCATGGCCAGGTTCGGCAGCCAGGGCCATGGGCGCGAGCAGCGAGCCGCACAGCGCGGCGAATGTCCCTCGCAGGGTTGGGAATAAAACAGGGGTGCAGCCGGACATAATGATTCCAGTCGATCAGTCATGAGTGTGCGCGAAGCCTCCTGGCTCCGGGCGATAACGGCGGTGTCAGACGCTGATCGAAAGGGGTGGCGCGCGGCTGCGCGCACCGGGGAACACAGCCTGCCGGGCATGGCCCTGGCGCGTGGGGGCCGGGAGGAGGGTGGGGGGAACTGCGCTGGCGACGCTGAGCGGGCTGAGGGTTTGCGGCAAGGCCGGGCAGTTGAACAGCAGGCTGCAGTAGCCACACTTTTCCCACATCACATGCAACTGGCCATCGTTGCCGTGGCCGTGATGGGTATCGCTGCCATGAGCGTGGGCCGCAGGCATGGACATCGACATGTCCATCGGCATGCTCATGCCGGCGTGGTGGTCCATCGGCATCGACTGGGAAATCAGCGGGCCGATGAAGATCATCCACATGGCGAACAGGCTCAGCCAGCCGCCACCGACGCGCCTGCGTTCAGGGCGGGTGGTACGGCTGAAACTGTTGCGCGGCAGGCTCATGTTGGCGAGCGCCTGTCAGCGGGCGTCAGTGCGCGTGTTCGTGGCCCTGGGGCTGGTCCGCTGGCGCCTGCTTCTGAACGGCCACGTCGACGGTGATGTCGCCAGCCTTCTCGAAGTGCAGGGTCAGCGGGAAGCGCTTGCCGTCGGTAAGCAGGCTGCGGTCCTTGGGCTGCATCAGCATCACGTGGTAAGCGCTGGGGGCGAACACCAGGTCTTTGCCGGCGGGCACTGCCACGCTTTGTACCTGCTGCATCTTCATCGCGCCGCTGGCGCTCATGGCGTGCTCATGCAGCTGTGCGTCATCGCTGATCGGGCTGTCGACACCGAGCAGACGGTCATCGGCCTTGCCGTTGTTGTGCACAACGAAATAGGCGGCAACGTTAGGGGCGTTGGGCGGTAATTGCAGTGACCACGGGTGGGCGATGTGCAGGTCGCCCACGGTGTATTCATGGGCGTTGGCGTAGGCGCCGGGCAGCAACAGGGCAGCCAGGACAAGGGCTTGCTTGAGCATGGTGAGTCTCCGATCGGTTCAGGTTCAGGCAGACAGCGTGATGAACTCAGACCAGCGGAGAGGCACGGGGATTGAGCGCGGGCCATAGCTGGCGCGGCGTGGGTTGGTAACTGGCAGGTGGCGGCTCGCGCCTGGCCAACAGCGTCGGCGGGTTGTGCAGTTGCGGCGGATAACCCGGCAGGGCCAGCAGCGGTGCAGCGCCCGAACAGCACCAGCAGTGCTGCATGTTGGCGTGCTGGTCGCTTTGCGTGCCGAGGTCGATCTTGGCCAGGGCCTGGACATCGGCCTTGGCCTTGCCGGCCAGGCTGGAACAGAAAGCCCCCCACAGCAGCTGCTCGGCCGGGCCTTTGGGCGCGGCAGAAGACAGCGGCATGGCCAGCAGGTTGAACAGCACTGCTAGGCAGGCTATCCAGGCAATGTGCCGACGTGGGGGCATGGAGAGATCCGGTCAGGAATCGTGGGCGGTATTGTAAGGCGGAGTATAGGTAAAAATGCTGGGGTGCGGTGAAGTGACGCAGGCGGGGTGGTTTGGGGCCGCGAAGCAGCCCCGGAATGCTCAAGCCTTGTTGCGGCCCATCAGCCCGCGCACGGTCTCCTGCAGGTCCGCTGGCAGCACCACGACTTTGGCATTGCTGCTGCTGGCCAGGTTCTCCATGGCTCCCACATAACGCTCGCCCAGCAGGTACATGGCCGGTACGGTCTCGTTGCCCACCGCTTCCTTGACCAGCGAAATGGCCCGCGCCGAGGCCTCGGCCAGGTTGATCTGCGCTTCGGCATCCAGCTTGGCCGACTGCAGGCGCGCCTCGGCTTCGAGGATCGCCGCCTGCTTGGCCCCCTCGGCACGGGTCACGTCGGCTTTACGCTCACGCTCGGCGGCCGCCTGGCGTTCCATGGCCAGCTGCATGTTCTCTGACGGCTTGATGTCCTGGATCTCCACCGAGCGCACGGTCACGCCCCAGTCTTCGGTCTGCTCGGACATCGCTTCACGCAAGCGCGCCTTGATCTGTTCGCGGCTCGACAGCGCTTCGTCCAGGTCCATGGCGCCGACGATGGCGCGCAGCGAGGTCATGGTCAGGCTGGTGACGGCGAACGAGAAGTTCTGCACGCCGTAAGAGGCCTTCTGCGGGTCGACCACCTTGGCGAAGCACAGGGCGTTGGCGACGATCACCGCGTTGTCACGGGTGATGATCTCCTGCTCCTGCACGTCGAGGATGATGTCCTTGGTCGGCAGGCGGTAGGCAACTACATCCATGTACGGGATGACGATGTTCAGGCCGGGTTTGAGGGTGCTGTGGTAGCGGCCCAGGCGCTCGACGATCCACTCCTCGCCCTGGGGCACGATACGCACCCCCTTGAACACGGTGATCAGGACAAACAGGGCGATGGCGCCGACGACGATGAGACTGGTCATGATGCAAACTTCCTTTTAAATGCCGATTCAGGCCCGGACTACCCGGGCGGTATTGCCTTCGATGGTGACGAGCCGCACACGCTCGCCTGCCGGGATGTCGCTGTCGGCGACGCAGGTCCATTCCTCGTTGCCGAGCAGTGGCTTCTGGAAACGCACGCGGCCTTTCTGGAATGGCGAGACACTGCTGGTCAGCAGCCCGACTTCACCGATCACGCTGTCGGCAGTCCAGCGCACGTCCGGTTGCTTGCGTTTGAACAGCTTGAACCAGAGGAACGTGGTTACCGAGGAGAACAGCACCCACAGCAGCACCTGCATATCCAGTTGCAGGGCGGGGGCGGCCAGGGCGATGAGCGAGACCAGCACGGCACCGATGCCGAACCAGATGATGAAGAACGTGGGCAGGACCAGTTCGAGCAGGATCAGGCCGATACCGAAGACCAGCCAGATCCACCATTGCATTTCCATATGAATCACGCCTTCCAAGGGGAGGCGCAAAGTCTAAAGTGCTCAGTGGGCGAATGGCCACTTGGAAATTTCTGAGTGTTTCGTTGCCGATGACGAGGTGATGGGGAGGAAATTTCCGCGTTAGGCCCGGACGGCAGGATTGGCCAGCCAGTCTTCAACTCTCAAACCTGGGACTCGTTGGAATTCACGCAGGTTGTTGGTTACGAGCACCAGCCCCCGAGCCCGGGCATGGCCAGCTATCAGCTGGTCGAATGGACCGATCGGTGTCCCAGCCAGTGCCAATTCTGCACGTAGTTGCCCACTGTGTTCGGCTGCCTGATTATCGTAATCGAGTACTTCCAGGCGGGCAGCGAAGCCTTCCACTACCGAGAGATTGCGCTCGGGGTGTGCTGATTTCTCTGCGCCAGACACCAGCTCCATTAACGTAACGGTACTGATGGCCATCTGACCGTGGTGGCGGTTGAACGCTTCACGAACCAATTGTGGTTTGTTCTTGATAGTGAAGATGCAGATGTTCGTGTCGAGCATGTACCTGAGCATTAAAACCCTTCGCGTTCCTGGTCGGCAGGTTGATCACGGCTGGCCATGAAGTCCGTACTTGCGTCGTTGCCATCAAACCAGCTGTCCCATGACTCACCTGCTGGGCTGATGATGCGGGTTCGCCCCACGGCAACGATGTCTACGCGGGTCACTTCATCGGGAAGGGCAACGGATTTCGGCAAACGGATGGCCTGGCTGCGGTTACTTTTGAAGACTGCACCTTGCTCCATGATGGGCCTCCTTGGAAGCAGCAAACTGTGACTGGAGTTATAAGTGAGAGGGCGTATATGTCAACGGGATATACGCTCTGGCGTCATTTCAAACAGTCCTTGATCTTGGTCAGCAATAGGCCTGCCTGGGTGAATTCCCGATCCACCACAGGTAATGCAGGGCGTTTCAGTATCAGCACCGGCACGCCGCGTTCCCGCGCTACATCGAGCTTCGGCTCGGTCGCTACGCTGCCACTGTTCTTGCTGACCAGTACATCGATGCGGCGGCGTTCGAACAGCGCCCGCTCGTCTTCGATCTGAAACGGCCCACGTGCGCCGATTACCTCACAGCGCTCATTGCCCGCGCAGGCTTCCAGCGCGCGCAAGGTCCAGAACTGCTCCGGCGGAATCTCCGCAAGATGTTGCAGCGGCTCGCGCCCGAGCGTGAACAGTGGTCGCTTGAACGGCTTGAGCGCCTCGATCAGCCCTGCCCAGTCTTCCACTTCGCGCCAGTCGTCCCCCGGTTGCGCCTGCCAGGCCGGGCGGCGCAAGGCCCAGCAGGGGATGCCGGCGGTCTGCGCGGCGCCGGCCGCGTTGCGGCTGATCTGCGCGGCATACGGGTGGGTGGCATCTATCAGCAGAGTAATGCCAGCTTCACGCAGGTAAGCGGCGAGGCCCTCAGCGCCCCCATAGCCACCGACCCTTACCTGGCACGCCAGGTCCTGCGGCACGCGGCCGATGCCGGCCAGGCTGTAGACGTGTTCGGGGCCGAGCTGGCGGGCGATGGCCAAGGCTTCGGTGACGCCGCCGAGCAGCAGGATACGGTGGTTCATTGCACACCTGCCTTGCCGACGATGCCGCCCTGGCGGTCGATGGCAAACACTTCGACCTGCACCTGAGCCGGCACCACGCTGCGTGCAAAGGCCAGGGCATGGGCGCACACCGCGTCGCCCAGGGCGATACCGGCGGCATGTGCCAGGGCCAGTGCTTGCTGGCTGGTGTTGGCGGCAATGATGGCCGCTTGCAACTCGGCGTCGGCGCCGATGTCCGCGGCCCAGCCGGCCAGTTGCGGCAGGTCGATGCTGGAGTGGCGGCTGTGCAGGTCCATGTGGCCGGCAGCCAGCTTGCTGATCTTGCCGAAACCACCGCACAAGGTCAGGCGTGGCACCGGCACCTTGCGTACGTGCTTGAGCACTGCGCCGACGAAGTCGCCCATCTCGATCAGGGCGATCTCGGGCAGGTTGTAGACCCGGCGCATGGTGTCTTCGCTGGCGTTGCCGGTGCAGGCGGCGATGTGGGTGTAGCCGTTGGTGTGGGCGACGTCGATACCCTGGTGGATCGAGGCGATATACGCCGCGCAGGAGAAAGGCCGGACGATACCACTGGTGCCGAGAATCGACAGCCCGCCGAGGATGCCCAGGCGCGGGTTCATGGTCTTCAGCGCCAGCTGTTCGCCGCCCTGCACATTGACCGTGACCTCGAAGCCGCCCGGATAGCCGCAGTCGTCAGCCAACTGCTGCAGGTGCTCGCTGATCATCCGCCGTGGCACCGGGTTGATCGCCGGCTCACCCACCGCCAGCACCAGGCCGGGGCGGGTGACGGTACCGACGCCCTGGCCTGCGACGAAGCGTATGCCGGGTTGCGCCTGCAGGCGGATCTGGCTGTAGAGCAGGGCGCCGTGGGTGACGTCCGGGTCGTCGCCGGCATCCTTGAGCGTGCCGGCTTCAGCGCGTTCGTCTACCAGGCGGCAGAACTCCAGGCGCATCTGCACCACCTTGCCCTTGGGCAGGGTGATGCTCACCGCGTCATCACACTGGCCAGTCAGCAGCAACTTGGCCGCGGCCAGGCTGGTGGCGGTGGCGCAGCTGCCGGTGGTCAGGCCGCTGCGCAGGGGCGCGGGTTGCTCGCGGGTTTCTTCACGCATCGAGGGGTTTCACCACGTCGAGCAAGGTGATCGGCAGTGCCTGGCGCCAGGTGTCGAAGGCGCCCAGTGGCTGGGCCTGGGCGACATGGATACGGGTCAGCTCGCCGCCGTGCTGTTCACGGAAATGCGCCAAGGCCAGTTCGCTTTGCAGGGTCACCGCATTGGCCACCAGCCGCCCACCGGGACGCAAGCGTTCCCAGCACAGTGGCAACACACCCTCGCGGGTAACACCGCCGCCAATGAAGATCGCATCCGGGCGTTCCAGTTCGGCCAGGGCGTCGGGTGCCTTGCCGCGAACCAGCTGCAGGCCAGGCACGCCGAGGGCATCACGGTTGTATTCGATGAAGCCCTGGCGACCTTCGTCGGCTTCGATGGCCAGGGTGCGGCAGGCCGGGTGGGCGCGCATCCATTCGATGCCGATCGAGCCGCAACCGGCGCCGACATCCCATAGCAATTCGCCGGGCTGCGGCGCCAGGCGCGCCAGGGTGATGGCGCGCACATCGCGCTTGGTCAGCTGGCCGTCGTGGCGGAAGGCGCTATCCGGCAGCCCGGGCACAGGCGACAGACGCATGGCGTCCGGGCTGGCCAGGCACTCGATGGCGACCAGGTTGAGGGCGGCGATTTCGCTGTGGGGCCAGTCATCGGCGCTGCCGCAGAGATGACGCTCGGCCGTACCACCGAGGTGCTCCAGCACGTGCAGGCGGCTGGGCCCGAAACCGCGTTCACGCAACAGTGCAGCGATCGCCGCAGGGCTATCGCCGTCGTTGCTCAGCACCAGCAGGCGCTGGCCGCTGTACAGGTTGGCATTGAGCGCCGCCAACGGGCGTGCGACCACCGACACCACCTGCACCTCCTGCAGCGGCCAGCCCAGGAGGGCGGCGGCCAGGGCACAGGAAGAGGGCATCGACAGCACCTGCATTTCTGCAGCCGGCACCTGCCGCGCCAGGCTGGCGCCGACGCCAAAGAACATCGGGTCGCCGCTGGCCAGCACGCACACCGGCTCACCGCGCAGGGCCAACACCGGTGCGAGGGAAAACGGGGTCGGCCAGTCTTGCCGCTCGGCGCCGATGCAGCGCGGCAGCAGGGCCAGCTGGCGCGGGCTGCCGATGATCCGCGAGGCACCCAGCAGGGCGCGCCGGGCCTGTTTGCCCAGGCCGCTGAAGCCGTCTTCGCCGATGCCTACTACTGTCAGCCAGGGGGTCATGTGTTTCGTTCCGCCATTTTTGCGGCCGCTTCGCCCTTTTCGCGGGTTTACCCGCGAAAAGGGCGACGCGGTCCTGAATTTCTGCTCAATTGCTGTGGATGCTCGACCACCGGTTTTTCATGCCGCCGGACAAAGCAGGCATAATACCGCGCCTTCTACACTCAAGCGCATTTTCAGCGATTGCCGGACGCCCCTTTGACCCCAGCCAACACGCCCGTAGCATCACCCCGTCCCTCGGCCTGCCCGGGGTTGTGGCGCATCGTCAGCGCCCGTGACGGTGGCATCTGCCGCATCAAGCTGCCCGGTGGCCTGCTGCTGGCCGACCAGGCAGACGCGGTGGCAGCGGCAGCCGAGCGATTCGCCGGTGGGGTGATCGAGGCCACCAACCGCGGCAACCTGCAGATCCGCGGCATTGGCAGCGATCATGCCGGGCTGGTCGAAAGCCTGCTGGCCGCCGGCCTTGGTCCGCGTGACGCCGCCAGCGATGACGTGCGCAACCTGATGCTCAGCCCCCTGGCTGGCCATGATCCGTCGATGCTGCTGGATGTACGCCCGTTGGCCGGGCAGATCCTCGACTTGCTGCAAGGCACGCCGCGCTTCCATGAGCTGTCGGCCAAGTTCGCTGTGCAACTCGACGGTGGTGAGGGCGTGGCGATGCTCGATCACCCCCACGACTTGTGGCTCTCGGCACTGCGGCTGGAACAGCGCGACTGGCTGGCATTCGGCCTGGCCAGCTGCCCGGCCGATGGCCAGGTGCTGGGTGCGGTGCCGCTGGAGCAGGGCCTGGCGTTGGTGCGTGCGGTGCTCGATCGCTTCCTCGACCTGGCCAGCCCGGAGCAGTCGCGCATGCGCCAACTGCTGCAAGGCTGCCCGGCCGAGGTCTTCATCAACAGCCTCGGTGTGCAAATCCGCCGTGACACGGCGGTACTTGAATGGCATCGCCAAGCGGCCGAACACCCATGGCTGGGGGCTGTGACCCAGCGCGATGGCATGGCGTTGGGCGTCGCGCCACCGTTGGGCCGCCTGTCGCCCGCCATGTTGCGGGGTGCTGCCCGGGTAGCCCGCCAATGGGGTGATGGCAGCCTGCGCCTGAGCCCGTGGCAAAGCCTGATGCTGACCAATATCACTGCTGCCGGCCTGGAACAGGCCCGTGCCGCGCTATCGGCGCTGGGCCTGCTCTGCCAGGCCGATGAGCCTTTGGTGCGCATGGTCGCCTGCACCGGCAGCAGTGGCTGCGCCAAGGGCCTGGCCGAGACCAAGGCCGATGCCGTCGAGCTGGCGGCGCTGCTGGGCAGCGGCGTGCCCGGCAGCGTGCACCTGTCCGGTTGCCCCCGTTCCTGTGCCGTGGCCCATGTTGCCCCGGCTACCTTGCTGGCCCGTGCACCTGGCCGCTATGACCTGTATCTGCGTGACGCGCACCTGCCGGGCCTGGGTGCCCTGCGCGGCACCGACCTTACCTTGAATGAAGCAGGCGCCATGCTCGCCCTGCCGACGGAGCACCTTGATGATTGACTACATCCGCGATGGTCAGGAGATCTATCGCAATTCCTTCCGGATCATCCGCGAGGAAGCCCGCCTCGAACGGATTCCCGCAGACCTGGAAAAACTCGCCGTGCGCGTGATCCATGCCTGCGGCATGGTCGAGGCCATCGATGGCTTGCAGTTCTCCGAAGGTGCCGGCCGCGCCGGTCGTGAGGCCCTGGCCAATGGCGCGCCGATCCTCTGCGACGCGCACATGGTTGCCGAAGGCATCACCCGCGCACGCTTGCCCGCCAACAACCCGGTGATCTGCACCTTGCGTGACCCGAGCGTGCCAGGCCTGGCCAAGGATGCCGGCAACACCCGCTCCGCCGTTGCCCTGGAGCTGTGGCGCCCGCACCTGGAAGGCAGCGTGGTGGTGATCGGCAATGCCCCGACCGCGCTGTTCTACCTGCTGGAGATGATCGATGCCGGCGCGCCCAAGCCCGCCCTGATCCTCGGCTTCCCGGTCGGCTTCGTCGGTGCCGCCGAGTCCAAGGCGATGCTCGCTGCCGACAGCCGCGGCGTGCCGTTCGTGATCATGCAAGGCCGCCTGGGCGGTAGTGCGATGGCCGCTGCCGCGGTCAACGCCCTGGCCACGGAGGTGGAATGATGGCGCCGCGCGGACGACTGCTGGGCCTGGGCGTAGGCCCCGGCGACCCTGAACTGATCACCGTCAAGGCACTGCGCCTGCTGCGCGAGGCACCCGTGGTGGCTTACTTCGTGGCCAAGGGCAAGCGCGGCAACGCCTTCGGCATCATCGAGGCGCACCTGCAAGCCGAGCAGACCCTGCTGCCGCTGGTGTACCCGGTGACTACCGAGGCACTGCCTGCGCCGCTGTCCTACGAGCAGGTGATCAGCGATTTCTACGATGAAGCGGCCGTACAGGTAGCCGAGCACCTGGATGCCGGCCGCGATGTGGCGGTGATCTGCGAAGGTGACCCGTTCTTCTACGGTTCCTACATGTACCTGCATGACCGCCTGGCCCAGCAGCATGAGGCCGAAGTGGTCCCGGGCGTCTGTTCGATGCTCGGTGGCGCCTCGGTACTGGGCGCGCCGCTGGTGTATCGCAACCAGAGCCTGTCGGTACTGTCGGGCGTGTTGCCGGCCGAAGAGCTCAAGCGCCGGCTGGCAGACGCCGATGCGGCGGTGATCATGAAGCTGGGCCGCAACTTCCCCAAGGTGCGCCAGGTGCTCGCCGAACTGGGCTTGGACGGGCGCGCGCTGTATGTCGAGCGGGCGACCATGGCCAACCAGAAGATCGTGCCGCTGGACGCGGTGGACCCGCAGTCCTCGCCGTACTTCTCGCTGATCATCGTGCCGGGGGAAAAATGGCAGGGCTGAACAGGCAACAGGCGCCGGCCATCGTCATCCTCGGTGGCGGCAGCCTCGCTACGGCGCAGCGTATCCAGCAGTGTTATCCACAGGCGACCATCCACGGCCTGCGTGGCCGGGTGGAGGGCGCCGATCAGTATTACGACGGCTTTGGCGACACCTTGCGCGTGCTGTACCAGCAGGCCACCCCGATCATCGCGCTGTGTGCAGCCGGCATCGTCATCCGCAGCCTGGCCAGCCTGCTCGATGAAAAAGGTGCAGAGCCGCCGGTACTGGCCGTGGCCGAGGACGGCAGCGCGGTGGTGCCGCTGCTGGGCGGCCTGAGCGGGGTCAACGTCATGGCGCGCGAACTCGGCGAAGCGCTGGGTGTGGCGGCGGCGATCACCACCAGTGGTGAACTGCGCTTCGGCACCTGCCTGCTCAATCCGCCCGAGGGCTATGCCCTGGCGGACCTCGAGCAGGGCAAGCGCTTTGTCTCCGACCTGCTGGCCGGCGAAAGCGTGCGTGTCGAGGGCGATGCACCGTGGCTTGCGCAGGCACACCTGCCGGCCAGTGACATGGCCCGGCGCACCATCCATGTCGGCTGTGACGCGCGCGTGGCCAGCCGTGACGAGCTGCTGATCCACCCGCGCTGTGTGGTGGTGGCGCTTGCTGCAGGCGGGCCCGGTCTGGCCGAGCAGGTGCGTGGCGCCTTGCGTGAGGCCGGCATTGCCGAGCCCTCGCTGGCTTGCCTGCTGGTCGCCGAGCAGGCGATGGCCGAGCCATCGTTGCACGAGGCCGCCGCCGAACTGGGTGTCGTGCTGCGTTTCGCGGCAATGAACGGCACCTTGGCCAACATGGCTGCCGAGGCGTTGCCCGAGGCTCGCCTGATCGAACAGTCGGGCCTGGTCATCGCCGCGGCCCCACGGCCGGTCGACACGGCAAGCCTGGGCCGCAAGCGTGGCCGATTGGCGGTGATCGGCCTGGGCCCTGGTGCTGCCGAGCTGATGGTGCCTGCCGTAAAGGCCGAGCTGGCGCGTGCCGAAGATATCCTCGGCTACGAGACCTACGTGCGCATGGCCGGGCCGTTCCGTGACGATCAGGTGCAGCACTGCACCGACAACCGTGAAGAGATGCAGCGTGCGCGGCATGCCTTCGAGCTGGCGGCCCTGGGCCGCTCGGTGGTGGTGGTGTCTTCGGGCGACCCGGGTGTATTCGCCATGGCGGCGGCGGTGCTCGAAGCCCTGCATGAGTCCAGCGACCCTGCCTGGCACGGTGTCGACCTCGAGATCCTGCCAGGGGTATCGGCTTCGCTGGCAACCGCCGCGCAAGCGGGTGCGCCGCTGGGGCATGACTTCTGCGTGATGTCGCTGTCGGACAACCTCAAGCCTTGGTCGATCATCGAAAAGCGCCTGGACCTGGCGGCCCATGCCGACCTGGTACTGGCCTTCTACAACCCGATTTCCAAATCCAGGCCGCACCAGCTTGGCATGGCACTGGAGGTCGTGCGCCGGCACCGTGATGGGCAGACGCCGGTGGTGCTGGGGCGCGATATCGGCCGGCCGGGGCAGACGCTGAGGGTGGTGACCTTGGCCGAGCTGACGCCGGAGATGGTCGACATGCGCACCATGGTACTGGTCGGTTCGTCCACTACCTGCACCTTCGACCGCGCCAATGGCGGGCAGTGGGTGTACACCCCACGCTGGTACCCGGTCGCGCCCTGAGCACGAGGGCTATCCGACCAGGTAGCCCTTGATGCCGGTGAAGATGATTTGCGCCGCCAGGGCGCAGACGAACAGCCCCATCAAGCGGCTGACGATCTGCAGGCCCTGGTCACCGAGCAGTTTTTCGATGCCGTGCGAGAGGTACAGCACCAGGCCGACGGTGAAGCTGGCCAGGGCGATGCTGATGATGGCCAGCAGCTTGTCGTCCCAGTGGGGTTGGCCAACGCCCATCACCAGCAGTGCACCGATGGTGCCGGGGCCGACGGTGAGTGGAATGGTCAGCGGCACGATGGTCACGTCCTGCTGCACGTTGTCGGCCTGCACGGCCGGCTTGCCTTGGGCCATGCCCAATGCCGAAATGAACAGCACGCTACCGGCACCGATGCGGAAGGCGTCGGCGGTGATGCCGAAAATGCCGAAGATCACCCGCCCGAACAGATAGAGCAGCACGCTGGCCACCAGCGCGGCGAAGGCCACCTTCCAGGCCAGCTGCTTGCGCTCCTTGCTGGAATGACCACGGGTCAGGCTGATAAAGCACGACAGCACGAAGAACGGGCTATAGAGCACCAGCATTTTCAGGTAGACACTGAACAACTCGTGGAGCATTGGGTAGCCCTTGGCAGGGAAGGTGAGGAGAAGTGTATCAGCCGCATAGCGGTTGTTCGCACTGGCAATCAGGAAGTATGCGCAGGGTCAGCCTTGGCTTCGCGCTGATTGGCCCAGTACTGGATCAGCTCGCGCAACTGCGACAGTTCCACTGGCTTGGCCATGTGCCCATCCATGCCGGCCAGCCGTGCGCGCTCCTTGTGCTCTGCCAGTATATGCGCGGTGAGCGCCACCACTGGAGTCCGCTGGCGCTGGTTGGTGGTTTCCCAGGCACGCAGCTGCTGGGTTGCGGAGAAACCGTCCAGCACCGGCATTTCGCAGTCCATCAGTACCAGGTCGTAACGCTGTGCCTTCATCGCCTGCAAGGCCTCCTCGCCGTTGCTGGCGGTATCGGGCTCCAGGTTGAGCTTGCCGAGCATGCCGCGGATGACCTTGGTCGAGATGCTGTTGTCTTCGGCCACCAGCACCCGGAAGTCGTTCGGTAGCTCAAGTGTGCCCTGCGCGCCGGGCAACGGAGCCGGCACGGTTTGCTCGCGGCCGCGTTGCGCCAGTTCTTCGGCCAGGGTGGTCTTGAGCGTATAGCCGGCAACCGGCTTGGCGAGAATGCGCTTGACCCCGGCATTGCGCGCGATGACCTTGCTGGGCGCGTTGCTGATGCCGGTGAGCATCACCACCAGGATGTCGTGGTTCAGGCTCGGGTCTTCCTTGATCTTGGCCGCCAGCTGCATGCCGGTCATGCCCGGCATGTTCTGGTCCAGCAACACCGCGTCGAAGTAGTCGCGCAGGTGCGCCTTGGTTCGCAGCAGGGCCAGCGCCTCCTTGCCGGACGGCACCGCGCTGACATTCATGCCCCAGGCGCTGCACTGCTGCACCAGCACTTTGCGGCAGGTGTCGTTGTCGTCCACCACCAGCACGCGGGCGTCGCGCAGTGGGCCGTCCAGGTCTGCCGGTGGCTGCTCCAGGCGTGATGGGTCGAGCGGCAAGGTCAGCCACAGGGTGTTGCCCATGCTGGTGCTGCTCTTGATGCCGAACTCGCCTTGCATCAGGCCGATCAGCTGCTTGGCGATGACCAGCCCGAGGTGGCCGCCGAGCTTGTTGCTGGAGAGGAAGTGGTGGCTGTGCAGTTCGGCCTGCAGCAAGGCTTCGCGCTCGGCAGCAGGCAGCGGCTCGCCACTGTCCTGCACGGCAATGCGCAGGCGCGGGGTTTCTCCGCGCTGGTCCAGTGCCACTACCAGCAGGATCTCGCCCTGGGAGGTGTTCTTCAGGGCATTTTCCAGCAGGCTCGACAGCGCCTGGCGCAGGCGTGTCGGGTCACCACTGATGACCTGCGGCACCTGCGGCTGGGTGAAGCTGATCAGCTCGATGTTCTGCTGCTCGGCCTTGGCGCGGAAAATGTTCAGGCAGTCTTCGATCAGGGCGTTGAGGTCGAACTGCACGTCATCGAGTTCGATCTGCCGCGATTCGAGCTTGGAAATGTCGAGAATCTCGTTGATCAGCGTCAGCAGCTCGTTGCCGGCGCTGTGGATGGTCTGTACATAGTCGCGCTGCTTGACCGACAGCGGCGTGCCGAGCAGCAGTTCGGTCATGCCCAGCACACCGTTCATGGGGGTGCGGATTTCGTGGCTGATCTTGGCCAGGAATTCCGCCTTGGCGTTGATCTCGGCATCGCTGGCGGCCAGGGCGCGGCTGGCGCTGAAGCGTTCTTCGCTGATGCGCCGCAAGCGCTCACTGACGGCCAGGTTGAGCAGCAGGCCGCTGACCACGGTCATGCCCAGCAGGATGCACAGTAGCCAGGGCGTCGAGGTGCGGGTCAGGCCAAGCAGGGCGGGCAGGAGCACCAGGCCGCCAAGGTTGAACACCAGCATGGCGATACTGAACAGCCGTGCTGGTGCATAGCCCTTGTACCAGTGGTAGCTGCTGGCCAGCAGCATGGTCACGCTACCGATGGCCAGCAGGGCATAGGTCATCAGGTTGAGTGGCAAGGTGTCGACGAACAGCAGAATCAGGCCGCTGACAGCAGCGACCAGCATTTCGCCCTGCAGCAGGCGGTTGAGCCGCGGTGAGTTGCAGGGGGCGAAGAAATGTTGGGTGAAATACAGCCCCGACAGGCCGGCCAGCACCAGGGTCAGGTAGGCGGCCGGGGTTTGCGCACTGTGCCACAGATGCCACCACGGGCCGCTGAGGTTGAGCAGGATCAGGCCGCTGAGCAGCATCAGGCCGTGGTACAGGGCGAGGTACAGGGTGGTGCTGGAGCGGGTATAGATGAAGCGGATGAGGTTATGCAGGATGAGCATCACCAGGCCGCCGAACAGCATGCCGAACAGCAAGGGTTGGCTATGGTCGGAAGCCGCTACCGCTGCAGGCTCCAGGCTGATCGCCGGGCGCAGTTGGTGCTCCGAGACCAGGCGCAGGTAGATGTCCAGCGCGTGCTGGCTGTTGGGCAAGGGCAATACATGGTCGCTGCCGCGCAGGGTCGGACTGCCAGTGCCGCTGCCGGCCTGGCGGCCATGGTGCAGCTGGCGCAGCAGCCTGTCGCCATCGAGGGCGTACAGATCGAGGCGGGACAGGTCGGGGGCGAAGATGCGCAGCAGCTGCTCCTGATCACCGGGTTCCAGGCGATAGTGCAACCACAGGGCCTGTTCGGCCGGTGCGGCATCGAGTTCACCAAGGGTGATCGGGCTGAACTGGCTGCGATAGCGATCGGAGCGCACGTCGCTCAATTGCAGGTTGGCCTGTTCATCGAGCAGAACGGACCAGCCTCCGCCCTGTTCGGCCGAAACCGGCAACAGGCAGAACAGGGTCAGCAAGCTGACGATCAGAGCTGTGGCAATCCGAAGCCGACGCACTACGAGATCCCTTCCTAGCCGATGTGCCAGATGCTAACTATGCGCGGCGCGCCAAGTCGAAGGCAAGGCCCGCATGGAGCCCTGTCGACGAGCCGGATGCCGCATGCACACGGTGCTGCGGCAATCCGGTACAACTTACTGCTGGTGCTCACCGCGCTCGCGGGCGATGGCCCGGTAGCCGATGTCGGTGCGGTAGAAGCTGCCGTTCCAGCTCACTTCCTTGGCCAGGCGGTAGGCCTGTTGCTGGGCATCGGCAACGCTGGCACCCATGGCGGTGGCGCAGAGCACGCGGCCGCCGTTGGTGACGACCTGGCCGTCCTTCAGCGAAGTACCGGCATGGAATACCTTGCCTTCGATCTTGGCCGCAGCCTCCAGGCCGTTGATCACGTCGCCCTTGGCGTAGTCGCCCGGGTAACCGCCGGCAGCCAGCACCACGCCCAGGCTTGGACGCGGATCCCACTGTGCTTCGACCTTGTCCAGCGCCTTGGCGAAGGCGGCTTCGATCAGCAGCACGAGGCTCGACTCCAGGCGCAGCATGACCGGCTGGGTCTCAGGGTCGCCGAAGCGGCAGTTGAACTCGATGACCTTGGGGTTGCCCGCCTTGTCGATCATCAGGCCGGCATACAGGAAGCCGGTGTAGACGTTGCCTTCTTCGGCCATGCCACGCACGGTCGGCCAGATCACCTGGTCCATCACGCGCTGGTGCACGTCCGGGGTAACTACCGGGGCAGGCGAGTAGGCGCCCATGCCGCCAGTGTTCGGGCCGGTGTCCTGGTCGCCGACGCGCTTGTGGTCCTGGCTGGTGGCCATTGGCAGCACGTTGTGGCCGTCGACCATGACGATGAAGCTGGCTTCTTCGCCGTCGAGGAACTCTTCGATGACTACCCGCGAGCCAGCCTCGCCGAAGGCGTTGCCGGCCAGCATGTCACGCACGGCGGCTTCGGCTTCTTCCAGGGTCATGGCGACGATCACGCCCTTGCCCGCAGCCAGGCCGTCAGCCTTGATCACGATCGGTGCGCCTTTTTCCTGCAGGTAAGCCAGGGCCGGCTCGATCTCGGTGAAGTTCTGGTAGTCGGCGGTCGGGATCTTGTGGCGCGCCAGGAAGTCCTTGGTGAAGGCCTTGGAGCCTTCCAGCTGGGCCGCGCCCTTGGTCGGGCCAAAGCAGTCCAGGCCACGGCTGCGGAACAGGTCGACCACGCCGATCACCAGCGGCGCTTCCGGGCCGACGATGGTCAGGTCGACGTTCTTCTCGGCGAAGTCGGCCAGTTGCTCCAGGGCGCAGACGTCGATGGCGACGTTCTCGCACTTGGGCTCGATGGCGGTGCCGGCGTTGCCCGGGGCAACGAAGACTTTCTCGACGCGTGGGTCCTGGGCGACTTTCCAGGCCAGGGCGTGCTCACGGCCGCCGCTGCCGATGATCAAAACTTTCATGTCAAAACCTCGAAATCTGTCGAACGAGAGACCGTGCCTCTCGCTGTACGAGGTCGCAATGAAGCAGGTAGATGCAAGGCGGGGCCGGTTCCGATGAGCGCAGTTGCCTTCTGGCAATGAGCATCAGCGGAAACGGCCCCAACGCAGCAGATGCCTGCTTCAGTGCGGCCGATTGCCGTAAATCAGTGGCGGAAGTGGCGCATGCCGGTGAACACCATGGCGATGCCGGCTTCGTCGGCAGCAGCGATGACTTCAGCATCACGCATCGAGCCACCTGGCTGGATCACGGCGCTGATACCCACTTTAGCCGCATTGTCGATGCCGTCGCGGAACGGGAAGAACGCATCCGACGCCATCACTGCACCCTGCACCTGCAGGCCAGCATGCTCGGCCTTGATGGCGGCGATGCGGGCGGAGTTGACGCGGCTCATCTGGCCGGCGCCGACACCGATGGTCTGGCGCTGCTTGGCGTAGACGATGGCGTTGGACTTGACGAACTTGGCCACTTTCCAGGCAAACACCAGGTCGTGGATTTCTTGTTCGGTCGGGGCACGCTTGGTGACGATCTTCAGGTCATCGGCGGTGATCATGCCGATATCGCGGCTCTGCACCAGCAGGCCACCGTTGACACGCTTGAAGTCCCAACCGGCAGTACGCTCGGCTGGCCACTCGCCGCATTCCAGCAGGCGCACGTTCTGCTTGGCCGCCACCACGTCGCGGGCAGCCTGGGAAATTTTTGGCGCGATGATCACTTCGACGAACTGGCGGTCGACGATGGCCTGGGCGGTTTCGCCGTCCAGCTCGCGGTTGAAGGCAATGATGCCGCCGAATGCCGACTCGGTGTCGGTGGCGTAGGCCAGGTCGTAGGCCTTGCGGATACCGCCTTCGTCTTCAGGCACCACCGCCACGCCGCACGGGTTGGCGTGCTTGACGATGACGCAGGCTGGCTTGACGAAGCTCTTCACGCACTCCAGCGCGGCGTCGGTGTCGGCCACGTTGTTGAACGACAGTTCCTTGCCCTGCAGCTGCACGGCGGTGGAAATGCTCGCTTCGCCTTTTTTCGCTTCAACGTAGAACGCCGCGCTCTGGTGCGGGTTCTCGCCGTAGCGCATTTCCTGGGCTTTGACGAACTGGCTGTTGAAGGTGCGTGGGAACTCGCTGCGCTCGGCGGTCGACAGGGTTTCCTTGGCCTGGTCGATGGTGCCCATGTAGTTGGCGATCATGCCGTCGTAGGCGGCGGTGTGCTCGAACGCCTTGAGCATCAGGTCGAAGCGCTGGGCGTAGGTCAGGCCACCGGCCTTCAGGCCTTCCAGCACGCCGGCGTAGTCGCTGGCGTTGACCACGATGGCGACATCCTTGTGGTTCTTGGCTGCCGAACGGACCATGGTCGGGCCGCCGATGTCGATGTTCTCGATGGCGGTCGGCAGGTCACAGCCCGGCTTGGAAATGGTGGCTTCGAACGGGTACAGGTTGACTGCAACCAGGTCGATCGGCTTGATGCCGTGCTCGTTCATGATGGCGTCGTCGGTGCCGCGACGGCCGAGGATGCCACCGTGGATTTTCGGGTGCAGGGTCTTCACCCGGCCATCCATCATTTCGGCGAAGCCAGTGTAGTCGGCCACTTCCACCGCGTTCACACCGTTGTCCTTGAGCAGCTTGTAGGTGCCGCCGGTGGACAGGATCTCGACACCGAGCTGTTGCAGCTCACGGGCGAATTCGAGGATACCGGTCTTGTCGGAGACGCTGATCAGGGCGCGGCGGACTGGCAGGCGGGTAGTCTGGTCGGTCATTTCGGGTTCCAATAACGCGGTGGAGTCAGCAAAAAAGGCGTCTCTTCGCAGAGGCCGCCTTTTCTGATTGGGATTCTGGCTTACAACAAGTCGTACTGCTTGAGCTTCTTGCGCAGGGTGCCACGGTTGAGCCCGAGCATCTCACTGGCCTTGGTCTGGTTGCCCTTCACGTAGTTCATCACGCTTTCGAGCAGGGGCGCCTCGACTTCGGAGAGCACCAGGTTGTACACGTCGGTGACGGTCGCGCCTTCCAGGTGTGCGAAGTAGTTGTGCAGCGCCTTCTCGACGCTGTCGCGAAGGGTCTGGCCCTCTTCGCTCGGCGTGTTCAGGTGCTGTTTGAGGTTGGCGTTGTCGCTCACGGGCGTTGTTCCACTCACTAATGTCTCAGTCATCATCGTCATGCGGCCACCCCTTGTCCGTCCTCTGTCTCAAGGCTCTGTCGACGCTCGCTGAAATACGCGCGAACGTTGGCGCACTGCGCTTGTGTGTCTTCCAAAGCGTTGAACCGGGAGCGAAACTCCTTGCCGCCGGGTCGTGTTGCCAGGTACCAGCCCACGTGCTTGCGGGCGATACGTACGCCCATCACGTCGCCATAGAAGGCATGCAGCGCGGCCAGGTGCTCCAGCAGGATGCGTTCCACTTCGTCCAACTGCGGGGCCGGCAAATGCTGGCCAGTCCCCAAAAAATGTTCGATCTCGCGAAAGATCCACGGCCGCCCCTGGGCCGCCCGGCCAATCAGCAAGCCGTCGACCCCGGTGGCATCCAGCACCGCCCGGGCCTTTTCTGGCGAAGTGATATCGCCATTGGCGAAAACCGGGATCGACACCGCCTGCTTGATGGCAGCGATGGTGTCGTATTCGGCCTCGCCGGTGTACAGGTCGGCGCGTGTGCGGCCATGCACCGCCAGCGCCTGGATGCCGGCCTGTTCGGCGATCTTCGCCACGTTCAGGCCGTTCTTGTTCGCCCGGTCCCATCCGGTGCGGATTTTCAGGGTCACCGGTACGTCCACCGCGCCGACCACGGCGTGGAGGATTTCGGCGACCAACGCTTCATCTCTCAATAAAGCAGAGCCTGCAGCTTTGTTGCAGACTTTTTTTGCCGGGCAGCCCATGTTGATATCGATGATCTGGGCGCCTGCCTCGACGTTGGCCCGGGCCGCCGCCGCCATCATCTGCGCATCACCCCCGGCGATCTGTACCGAGCGTGGCTCGGGATCACCTTCATGGATGCGGCGCAGGCTGGACTTGCGGCTGTTCCACAGGCTCATGTCGCTGCTGACCATCTCCGACACCACCATGCCAGCGCCCAGGCGCTTGCAAAGTGTACGGAAAGGCTGGTCCGTGACCCCGGCCATGGGCGCGAGGATCAGGTTGTTGCGTAGTGTGTATGGGCCGATGCGTACCGCCGACATAGGTGTTCCCTGTTGTGGGGCCGAATCATTGGAGTCGAAAAAGGGTTGGCATAATACCCGCTCTCGGTGACCGGATAAAGAAGGATTTGGATAAAATCTGAACAGTTGCGACCTGTAGCGCTGAGCTTCAAGCGGCAAGCTTCAAGCGGCAAGAGGCGAGAGACCGGCTATCGGCTCGCTTGGCTTGCAGCTTGCAGCTTGTCGCTTATTCCGGCGAGCGGAAGCTGAGGCTGTAGTTCACGGCCTTGGGGCCTGGGTCGAGAATATCGAGGGCGATGTGGATTGGTGTCTGGCTGGGCATTTCGCCGCGCCCGGCCAGTTCACCCGACAGGTATTCGCTGGGCTTGAACCGACGGCTGGCGATCAGCTGGCCGTTGAGGTCGGCGAAGCGCAGCTCCAGCAGCGGGAACGGCTGGGCGAACGGTGCGCGGTTGTAGATGATCGCATCGACGATCAGCGCGCCCTTGAAGTCCGGGTGGCTGCGCACCACCAGGTTGCTGCTCTTGATCCGGCCAATATCGACGCGGGTCGGCACTTGGCAGCCGAGCATCGGGCACACTTGCTGGAAGATTGGCCGGTACTGGTCCTGGCGGGCCAGTTCGTCGAAGTGGAACCACACGTACTGGAATGCCAGCAGGCCTGCGGCCAGCAGGGTCAGGAAGCTCCACAGCAGGCGCTTGCCCCAGTTGGGCCGGGGTTTTTCCCAACCCAGCTGCAGCGGGTCGTCGACCACGTCGACCAACGGCTCCTTGCGTGACGCGCGTTCCGGCCTGGCGGCAAAACCGGGCTCCAGGCGTTCGCCGGGCAGCGGCTCGAGCGGGTCGTCGTCGCGGGCCGAGAAATGGAGGTCGGTGTCGTCGTCATCACGGGCGCTCAGGCCCTTTTCGTGAATGACGTCGTCATCGTGTTCGTCGAACCGATGTTCGGGCTCGGGCTGCGCAGCAGGTTGCGCAGGTGGTTCGTCGTCGAGGTCCAGGTCCAGGTTGCCACCAAGGGTCGGCTCGGTGCGATCACCCGGTTCCGGCGCCAGTGGCTGCTCATCCAGCAGCACCGGCGCCGGCTCATGGGCCGCGGGCGGTTCGTGGCGGTCGTCGGTCGCGGTGCCGAACAGCTCATCATCATGCTCATCGGCAGCCGGCTCGTCGCGGCGGGCCTGCAGGGCGGCGCCCTGGGTGTCGGGGCGTGGTTCGGCCGGCTCGCCACGGCGTTCGAGGCGGGCCAGCTCCTGGTCCAGGTCGAGCTCATCCAGGGCCTTGGCGGTGATGGCCCAGTCCTCTTTCTCGACCGGTGGCGGCTCGCTGGCGACCGGTTCAGGCGCCGCGACCGGTTCGATCACCGCTGGCGGTGGAGCGACCGGTTCGATCACCGCTGGCGGTGGAGCGACAGGTGCGACGCTGGCCGCGGCACGGTTCTGTTCCAGCAACTGCTTGGCCGCATTGAACACCTGCAGGCAGTGACCGCAGCGCACGACGCCGCGAGCCACGCTCAACTGGTGATGGGTGACGCGAAAGCTGGTCTGGCAATGCGGGCACTGGGTGACGAAACTGTCGGTCATGCGGCGATCCGGGAGCTGTGCAGAGAACTATTCTAGGCCCGCTTAGCGGCGCCGACCACTGATGCGCACCCAGCCGTCGCGTACGACGATCGGGTCCAGATCGAAATCGGCAGCGTAGGCGGCAGCCACTTCCTCGCCCTGTTCGGCGAGGATGCCCGACAGGGCCAGCAGGCCACCTGGGCGGACCAGGCCGGACAGCTGCGGCGCCAGCGACACCAAGGGGCCGGCGAGAATGTTGGCGACCAGCACATCGGCCTGCATGGCCGGCATGTGCTCGGGCAGGTACAGCGCGAACTTGTCGTCGGCGATGCCGTTGCGCTGGGCGTTGTCACGCGAGGCTTCGATGGCCTGCACGTCGATGTCGGTACCAACGGCCTCGCGCGCGCCCAGCAGCAGGGCAGCGATGGCGAGGATGCCCGAGCCGCAGCCGAAGTCCAGCACCTGGGTGCCTTGCAGCTGCTGGCCGTCGAGCCATTCCAGGCACAGTGCGGTGGTCGGGTGGGTGCCGGTGCCAAAGGCCAGGCCCGGGTCGAGCAGCAGGTTGACCGCGTCCTGTTCCGGGGCCTCGTGCCAGCTCGGCACGATCCACAGGCGCTGGCCGAAGCGCATTGGCTGGAAACCGTCCATCCAGCTGCGTTCCCAGTCCTGGTCCTCGATCACCTCGGCCTGATGCTCGGGCAACTCGGCGCCGGTCAGCAATTGCAGGTGGGCGAATACCGCTTCAGGCTCGGCGTCGGCTTCGAACAGTGCCAGCAAGTGAGTGTGCGACCACAGCGGGGTGGTGTTGAGGTCGGGTTCGAAGATCGGCTGGTCTTCGGCGTCCATGAACGTGACCGATACGGCGCCGACTTCGAGCAGGGCGTCTTCGTAGGTTTCGGCTTGTTCCGGGCTGATGGCCAGGCGTACTTGCAGCCAAGGCATGGCGGGCACCTTTGGTAAATCTGACAGGGGCAGCCCTAGGCTGCGCGAAGCCTGGCAGTTTACGCGAGTGCGGGGGGTTTGTAGAGCAGAGCCGGCAGGCCGCGTCGCCTACTTCGCGGGCACGCCCGGTCCCACAGGTATTCCACAGTGCGTGAGGCCTGTGCAGTACCTGTGGGAGCTGGCTTGCCTGCGATGGGCCGCAGAGCGGCCCCGGCGATCTCAATGCCTGGCGAGGAATTCGGCCATCTTTTGATTCACCTGCTCCGCCGCCTCCATCTGCACCATGTGCCCGACCCCAGGCAGCACAAGCACCTCGGCCTCGACCCCGTCGGCATGCGCCGCTGGAATGATTGCATCCTCGGCCCCCCAGATCACCAGTGCCGGGTGCTGCCCGAGCACCCCACGCAGGTCATGCCGCTGGCGGTCACCGTCGGCCAGCGCCGCCGCCAGTTGCCGTAATGCGTCGTCCACGCCTTCCAGCCGCTTGAACTTGAGCATGTCCTCGAGCATCTGCCGGGTCACCAGCCCCGGGTCGGCGAACAGCTGCACCATCTGCGGCTTCAGCGCATTGCGGTTGGCAGCGGCGACGAAGCCTTGCAGGTACTGACCATTGATTGTGTCACCCAGGCCGGCACTGGCCACCAGGCTCAAGCTCGCCACCCGCTGCGGTGCCAGGCGCGCCACATTCAGGCTGACCGCGCCGCCCATGGAATGCCCGGCCAGGTGGGCACTGGCGATGTCCAGATGATCGAGCAGGGCCAGCACGGTCTCGCTCAATTCATCCAGGCCACCTTTTGCCAGGGCCTTGGCCGATTCACCATGCCCCGGCAGGTCCAGGGCAATGACCCGACGCTCGGCCGCCAGCGCCGGGTGGTTGAACAGCCAGTTGTTGAGGTCGCCGCCAAAGCCGTGCACCAGCACCAACGGCGTGCCACCTTCACCCAGCTCGAACCAGCGCAGCAGGCGCCCGGCTACCTCGGCCTTCTGCGGTGCCGGCCCCTGGGCCTGGTCGGCGCCGCCTTCGGCGACGAACTCGGCCTGGAAGCGCTGCACCACGGCGTCGATCTCCGACTCCTCGGCTTCACCTTCCACCACCACGGCCAGCAGCGCGCCGACCGGCAGGGTTTCGTCGGGTCGCGCCACCTGGCGGCGCAGAACGCCGCTGAACGGCGCCTCGACGCTGCTGCTGATCTTGTCCGTTTCGACATCCAGCACTTCGTCGCCCTTGCTGATTTCGTCCCCCTCCTGCTTGAGCCAGGCGTCGACCCGGCCTTCGGTCATCGACAGGCCCCACTTGGGCATGGTCAGGGTATGGATCTGGCTCATGCGGCACTCCTTGCAGCTTCGATCACCTTGCGCACCGCCGCTTCGATCTTCGCCGCGTCAGGGATGTACAGGTCTTCCAGGGCATCGGAGAACGGCACAGGGGTGTGCGGCGCGGTGACCATCTCGATCGGGCCCTTGAGCGCGGCGAAGGCCTTTTGTGCGACCAGTGCGCTGATGTCGGTGGCTATCGAGCAGCGCGGGTTGGCTTCGTCGATCACCACCAGGCGGCCGGTCTTTTCCACGCTTTCGAGGATGCTGTCCTCGTCCAGCGGGCTGGTGGTGCGCAGGTCCAGCACTTCGCAGTCGATGCCCTGGCGGGCCAGGTTGTTGGCGGCTTCCATGGCCACGTGGACCATGCGCCCATAGGTCACCAGGGTCACATCGTCGCCGTCGCGCAGGAAGTTGGCCTCGCCGAACGGCACGGTATAGACCTCCTCCGGTACCTCGCCCTGCATGCTGTAGAGCAGCTTGTGCTCGCAGAAGATCACCGGGTCGTTGTCGCGGATCGCCTGGATCAGCAGGCCCTTGGCGTCATACGGCGAGGAAGGGCAGACCACCTTCAGGCCGGGGATGTGGGTCCATAGCGAGGTGAGCATCTGCGAGTGCTGGGCAGCGGCGCGCAGGCCGGCGCCGTACATGGTGCGCATTACCAGCGGGGTGACCGCCTTGCCGCCGAACATGTAGCGAAACTTGGCGGCCTGGTTGAGGATCTGGTCCAGGCAGCAGCCGGCGAAGTCGACGAACATCAGCTCGCACACCGGGCGCAGGCCCTGGGTGGCGGCACCGACGGCGGCACCGACGTAGCCGATTTCCGACAGCGGCGCATCGAGCACGCGCCCCGGGAACTGATGGTACAGGCCTTTGGTGACACCGAGCACGCCACCCCAGGCGTCCTCTTCACCCGGGGCGCCTGCGCCACCGGCAACGTCTTCGCCGATGATGAACACGCTGGTGTCGCGGCGCATTTCCTGGGCCAGGGCTTCGTTGATAGCCTGCTGATAGCTGATTTTTCTAGCCATGGTGGTTCTCCTGTTGTTCTTGTTGTCCGGGCTCAGGGGTAGCTGACGTAGACGTCGGTGAGCAGGTCGGCGGGCTGCGGCTTGGGGTCGGCCTTGGCGCGGCGCACGGCGTCCTCGATCAGGTCGTCGACACGGGCGTCGATGGCGTCCAGTTGCGCTGCCTGCAGCAGGCCGGCACGGGTGGTCTTGTTGCGGAACTGCAGCAGGCAGTCGCGGGACTCGCGCAGGTTCTTCACTTCGTCCGGGGCGCGGTAGGTCTGTGCATCGCCTTCGAAGTGGCCGTAGTAGCGGCTGAGCTTGACCTCGATCAGCGACGGCCCTTGCCCGGCGCGGGCGCGCTCGATGGCGGCGCCGGCAGCCTCGTGCACGGCAAAGAAGTCGAAGCCGTCGATGGTCACCCCTGGCATACCGAAGCCGGCAGCGCGGTCGGCGATGTGGTCGCAGGCCACCGACCAGGTCGAGGCGGTGGCTTCGGCGTAGCCGTTGTTCTCGGCGACGAAGATGCACGGCAGGTTCATGATCGAGGCCAGGTTCATCGCCTCGAACACCGCGCCCTCGTTGGAGGCACCATCGCCGAAGAAGGCCACGGCGACGTTGTCGTTGCCCTTGATCTTGGCCGCCAGGGCGGCACCGGCCACCAGGGGCGCACCGGCGCCGACGATGCCGTTGGCACCGAGCATGCCTTTTTCCAGGTCGGCGATGTGCATCGAACCGCCCTTGCCGCCGCACACGCCGGTCTTCTTGCCGTAGATCTCGGCCATCATGCCGTACACGTCGACGCCCTTGGCAATGCAGTGGCCATGGCCGCGGTGGGTCGAGGCGATGCAGTCGCTGTCGCGCAGGTGCGCCATGACCCCGGCGGCCGAGGCTTCTTCGCCGGCATACAGGTGGACGAAGCCGGGTATCTCGCCGGTGGCGAACTCCACGTGCAGGCGTTCTTCGAAGGCGCGGATGGTGCGCATCACTTCATAGGCATGCAGCAATTGCTCTGAACTGAGGTGAGTGGACATCTTGTTGTTCTCCAGGGTTGTCTCAACACGGGGTTGCAGGGTGCAGCCGATGGCCGCGCGGGACGGCCAGCAGGTGATGACGGGCGGCATGTGCCAGCACGGCCTCGACCTCAACGGTCAACGGGCCTTGCAGGTCGAGGGTGATGGTCGGGGTGTCGTGTTCGGCGAACTCGATCTCGCGCTCGCCATCCAGGGCCAGGGTGCCGGCGGTGAGGCTCAGGCGGTGCGCCACCCCCGGGCTGAGCATGCCGCTGGCGGTGATGCCACAGCCTTGCAGCAGGCCGGGGGCCAGTGGCGCGAGCAAGGCCTGTTCGGCGCCGGGGTTGAGCCGCACCCAGGCGCCGTGAGGTTCATGGCGGGTGACCGGCTGCCACAGCCCGCAGAGCGCAGACAGGCCAATGGCGTGGGGCTCGGCGAAGCAGGCGAAGATTTCGCTGAGGTCTTCGCTGCGGCTCAGCGCGCGGGCGCCGATGAAGCGTTGCGGCGACACTGCGACTTCGACCAGCGCCCACTCGCACAGCTGTTGCTGCGGCACCCTCACCAGCAATCGCTTGTTACGGCGCAGGCCGATGCTGGCCGGTACCCGGCCGCCAGCGAGCAGGCCGCCGGCGAGGCCGGCGCTGGTGGCTTCGCGCAGTTCCGGGAAGGCGTTGTTGGTGCCGGTGGACAGGGTGAGCAGTGGGGTGTCCCCAGCTTCGGCCGCCACGGCCTTGTGCGTGCCGTCGCCACCCAGCACGGCGATCATCGCCACGCCGCGCTCGACCATCTGCCGGGTGGCCAGGCGGGTATCGCTGACGGTTTGAGTCAATGGCAGGTCGAGCAGTGCCAGGCGCGGCCAGTGCTGGGCCTGTGCCACGGGGCCGAGGCTGGCCTTGAGCACGGCGGCGGCGATGCCGGTCATGTCGGTGGGCAGCAGCACCTCGGCCACGCCGGTGGCGCCGAAGGCGGCGAGCAGGCGCTGGATGACCGAGGCCTTGTCGGTGCTGGAGTAGAGCCCGGCGTTGCTGGTCAGGCGACGCAGGTCGCGGCCGGAGGCAGGGTTGGCAATGATCCCGATGGTCGGGGCGGGCTGCGGCATGGCACACCTCGTGTTCTTGTTTGCCTAGGCTTGAGCAAGGTGGGTGCCAGCTTTCTTCGCATGCCCTGCAAGGGCCGTTGCAGAGGGGTTCGAGGGCTGTAGGGCCTGGCTGCAGCGGCCCTTGCCTGAGACGCTGCGTACCAGTCTTGCCGGGTGCTTGCCGGGCGGCTGAGACGCTCCGTCTCAAGCCCACCGGTAATCACACAGCGCTTGTCGGAGCATGCCGGCAGGCGCTTAATGGCCGCACAACGACAAGAACAAACAGGAACCGGAGGTCTCATGCTTGCCGCGAACTCCCGAGCCCATGTCGATTGCGTCAGCCGGGTGCTGAAGAACGCCGGCCGCCTGCCCCAGGCGCCGGTGCCGCCGCTGATCCTCGACTCATGGCGCCGTTCCATGGAGCTGTACCGTCTTGACCCCGGGTCTCAGCAGGGGCCGCGCATCCTTTCCCAAAGCCTGCTCAACGAATGCCGCGAGCGCGCCGAACTGTTCCTGCGCATTGCCAGTGATGCCGTGGCACGCCTGCATGCACGGGTGCGTGGCGCCGACTATTGCGTGCTGCTGACCGATGCCTTGGGGCGCACCATCGACTACCGGGTCGAATCGGTCATTCGCAACGACTGCCGCAAGGCCGGCCTGTACCTGGGCACCTGCTGGTCGGAGGGCGAGGAGGGCACCTGTGGTGTGGCGGCGGTGCTGACCAGCAAGGCGCCGGTCACGGTGCACAAGCGCGACCACTTTCGCGCCGCCTTCATCGGCCTGACCTGCACGGCGGCGCCGGTGTTCGACCCGCAGGGCGAGTTGCTTGGCGTGGTGGATGTGTCGGCCCTGCAATCCCCGGACGACCGACGCAGCCAGCACCTGATCCTGCAACTGGTGGAACAGACCGCACGGGAAATCGAAAACGCTTTTTTCATGCACAGCGCCCAGGGCCACTGGGTGATGCGCGCCCATGGCACGCCGGGCTACGTGGAGAGCCAGCCCGATTACTTGCTGGCCTGGGATGCCGACGGGCGCCTGCAGGCGATCAACAGCCTGGCCCGCGAGCGCCTGTTGGCGCGTCACGGGCGTTTGCCTGAACACATCGGTGAGTTGTTCGACATTGGTCAGCTGCGCCGCGCCAACGAGGCCTCGGCCCAGCGCCTGCCAGGTTGGGGCGGGTTGTACGGGCGGGTCAGCGCGCCCCAGCGGCGGGGCCGGGCGCAACCCTTGCAGCAAGCACAGGATGCGCGCCTCGAACAGCACCTTCGGTTGGCCACAAGGGTCAAGGATTGCAACCTGGCCGTACTGGTGCAGGGCGAGACCGGTGCCGGCAAGGAAGTCTTCGCGCGCCAGTTGCACCAGCAGAGCCAGCGCCGTGATGGGCCGTTCGTCACGCTGAACTGTGCGGCCATCCCCGAGAGCCTGATCGAGAGCGAGCTGTTCGGCTATGTCGCCGGGGCGTTTACCGGTGCGTCGAGCAAAGGTATGCAGGGGCTGCTGCAGCAGGCCGCTGGCGGCACCTTGTTCCTCGACGAGATTGGCGACATGCCGCTGAGCCTGCAGACCCGCCTGCTGCGGGTGCTGGCAGAAGGCGAAGTGGCGCCGCTGGGCGCTGCGCGGCGGGAGCGGGTGGATATCCAGGTGATCTGCGCAACCCATCGCGACCTGGCGGCGATGGTGAGCGATGGGCGTTTCCGTGAGGACCTGTATTTCCGTCTGGCCAATGCCCGGTTTGAGTTGCCGCCACTAAGGGAGCGGGAGGATCGGTTGGGCTTGATTCATCAGTTGCTGGCGGAGGAGGCCGAGGCTTGCGGGGTTGAGGTGATGCTGGCTGACGATGCGTTGCAGGCGCTGCTGGTGTACCGCTGGCCGGGGAATTTGCGCCAGCTGCGGCAGGTACTGCGTTATGCCTGTGCGGTCAGCGAAGGCGGGCAGGTGTGCCTGGAAAATCTGCCGCAGGAGGTGCGGGGTGATGCCGTGCCTGTGGCTGATGCCGGGGTATCGAGCCCGGCTCGGCAGTTGCTGCTCGATGCCTTGATACGGCATCGCTGGAAACCGGCGGAGGCGGCGCGGGCCTTGGGGATATCGCGGGCGACGTTGTATCGGCGGGTGCATGAGCACCGGATCGAGATGCCGAGGATGAAGGGGTAGGCCTTGACGGGCAATAAAAAACCCCGGCACTGGGCCGGGGTTTAGGTGCATCACGCTAACGCGATCACTCCTGGCTGGCCAGTTTGTGCTCGAGGTAGTGGATGTTCACGCCGCCTTTGCAGAAACCTTCATCACGCACCAGGTCGCGGTGCAGCGGGATGTTGGTCTTGATGCCGTCGACGACGATCTCGTCCAGAGCATTGCGCATGCGCGCCATGGCTTCGTCGCGGTCCTTGCCGTAGGTGATCAGCTTGCCGATCAGCGAGTCATAGTTCGGTGGAACCGAATAGCCGCTGTACAGGTGCGAATCGACGCGTACGCCATTGCCGCCCGGAGCGTGGAAGTGCTTGACCTTGCCTGGGCTCGGAATGAACTTCTTCGGGTCTTCGGCGTTGATCCGGCACTCCAGCGAGTGGCCACGGATGACCACGTCTTCCTGGCGGAACGACAGCTTGTTGCCAGCGGCGATGCTCAGCATCTCCTTGACGATGTCGATACCGGTGACCATCTCCGACACCGGGTGCTCAACCTGCACACGGGTGTTCATCTCGATGAAGTAGAAGCGACCGTTCTCGTACAGGAACTCGAAGGTACCGGCACCGCGGTAGCCGATCTCGATGCAGGCGTCGACACAACGCTTGTAGACTTCCTGACGGGCTTTCTCGTCGATGCCCGGGGCCGGGGCTTCTTCCAGCACCTTCTGGTGACGGCGCTGCAGCGAGCAGTCACGGTCGCCCAGGTGGATGGCGTTGCCCTGGCCGTCGGACAGTACCTGAACTTCCACGTGACGTGGGTTGGTCAGGAACTTCTCCAGGTAGACCATCGGGTTGCCGAAGGCAGCACCGGCTTCGGTACGGGTGAGCTTGGCCGAGGAAATCAGGTCCTCTTCCTTGTGCACCACGCGCATGCCGCGACCACCACCGCCACCGGCGGCCTTGATGATCACCGGATAGCCGACGTCACGAGCGATCGCCAGAGCGACCTCTTCGTCTTCTGGCAGCGGGCCATCGGAGCCCGGTACGGTCGGTACGCCCGACTTGATCATCGCGTCCTTGGCCGAAACCTTGTCGCCCATCAGGCGAATGGTGTCGGCTTTCGGGCCGATGAAGGCGAAACCGGACTTTTCCACCTGCTCGGCGAAATCGGCGTTTTCCGCGAGGAAGCCGTAACCCGGGTGGATCGCGGTGGCGCCGGTGACTTCGGCGGCAGCGATGATCGCCGGGATGTGCAGGTAGGAATCCTTGGACGATGCAGGGCCGATGCAGACCGACTCGTCTGCCAGGCCCAGGTGCATCAGTTCACGGTCGGCCGTGGAGTGCACGGCGACGGTCTTGATGCCCAGCTCTTTGCAGGCACGCAGGATCCGCAGGGCAATTTCCCCACGGTTGGCGATCAGGACTTTTTCGAGCTTCCCAGACATCGTTGGCTCTCCGCGATTCAAACGATGGTGAACAGCGGCTGGTCGAACTCAACCGGCTGGCCGTCTTCCACCAGGATGGCGTCGATGACACCGCCAACATCGGCTTCGATGTGGTTCATCATCTTCATGGCTTCGACGATGCACAGGGTGTCGCCTTTCTTCACGCTCTGGCCAACTTCAGCGAAGTTCGGCGAGGTCGGCGAAGGCTTGCGGTAGAAGGTACCGACCATCGGCGAACGGATCACGGTGCCTTTCAGGGCTGGAGCAGCAGCGGCTTCGGCGGCTGGAGCAGCAGCGGCAACCGGAGCAGCGACAGGCGCGGCAGCCATTGGCGCAGGTGCGTAGAACTGCTGGGCAGCCGGGGTCTTGCTGTGGCGGCTGATACGGACCGACTCTTCGCCTTCCTTGATCTCCAGCTCGTCGATGCCAGACTCTTCCAGCAGCTCGATCAGTTTCTTGACTTTACGGATATCCATTAATCATCAACTCCCAAAGGTTCGGTCAGGGGGCGAAATTTAAAAACGTATCTGAACGTTTCTCTGTAACCCCGGCCCACTGAGGCCAGGGTTTTCGTTATCAGGGCTGTGCGTTGGCAGCCAGTTGTTCCAGTGCAGACTCCAGGGCCAGGCGATAACCGCTGGCGCCCAGGCCGCAGATCACTCCTACTGCAACATCGGAAAAGTAGGAGTGGTGACGGAACGGTTCGCGTTTGTGCACGTTGGACAGGTGCACTTCGATGAATGGGATGCTCACCGCGAGCAATGCGTCACGTAATGCGACGCTTGTGTGGGTGAAAGCAGCCGGATTGATCAGGATGAAGTCCACACCCTCGTTGCGTGCGGCATGAATACGCTCGATGAGTTCGTACTCGGCATTGCTCTGCAGGTACTGCAAATGGTGGCCAGCGGCGCGGGCGCGCTGCTCCAGGTCCTGGTTGATCTGGGCCAGGGTCACGGCGCCGTAGTGGCCCGGTTCGCGAGTCCCGAGCAGGTTCAGGTTGGGGCCGTGGAGCACCAGTAGGGTTGCCATCTGCGGTTTCCTTGGATTTGTAGGGCAATTCGACACAGCGCGGCGAGTGTGCCGCAAAGCGACGGCAAGTGTCCAGTTCCCGGCAATAGCCAGCACGTTGCCCGAGGTTCGCGCGAAGTATGTGACCAAATAATTAATTCTGGTCACTCATTGGGAGAAATTTCCCGGCACGCGGGAAGTTATAGACCGAGTTTGCCACGCACGCGCGTCAGAATCTGCGCAAATTCGCCGGCGTTTATCTCGCCAATCACACGATCGGCGGTCATTTCGCTACCGTTCGCCGCAAAGAACAGCAACGCTGGCGGCCCGAACAGCTGATAGCGATCGAGCAGCGTGCGCTGTTCGGCGCTGCTTTCGGTAATGTCGAAGCGCAGCAGCTTGAAGGCACTCAACGGCCCTTGAACCTGCGGCGCATTGAGCACTTCGTGTTCGATCACCTTGCAGCTGATGCACCAGTCGGCGTACCAGTCCAGCAGCACCGGTTGGCCAGCGGCCTTGGCCTCGGCCAGGGCGGCGTCCAGTGCGGCCGGGGTGGTGACGGTTTGCCAGGCATCGGCCTTGGCCACTGCACCGCTGTCGGTGGCTGCGGCGGGGGGCGGCAGTGGGCGCAGCGGGTCACCTTGGCCACTCAGCGCGCCGTACCAGCAGGCCAGCGCATACACCAGCAGCGCCAGGCCCAACAGTTGTGCCAGGCGTTGGCGTGGCGCCTTGACCACGAACTCCAGGGCACCGAGGAACAGCGCCACGCCAGCCGCCAGGAACCCGACCAGCAGCAAGGTCGCCGGCCCCGGCAAAATGCGGCTGAGCAGCCCGATGGCCAGGCCCAGCAGCAACACGCCTATGGCATTTTTCACGGTGTTCAGCCAAGGCCCGCTCTTCGGCAGCCAGGCCGCGCCACCGGTGGCAATCAGCAGCAACGGGGCGCCCATGCCCAGGCCCAGGGCGAACAGCTTGAGCGCGCCGCCCACGGCATCGCCGCTGGCGCTGATGTACAGCAAGGCGCCGGCCAGCGGCGCCGACACGCAGGGCGAGACCAGCAGGCTGGAAAGCACGCCGAGCAGTGCCGCACCGAGCAGCGAGCCGCCCCGGGTGTGGTTGGCGATGTTGTTCAGGCGGTTGTTCAGGGCCTGCGGCAACTTGAGCTCGAACAGGCCGAACATGGCCAGGGCGAACACCACGAAGAACAGTGCGAACGGCACCAGTACCCAGGCCGATTGCAGGCGTGCCTGCAGGTTCAGGCCAGCGCCGAACAGGCCCATCAGCGCGCCGAGCACGGCGAAGCTGGCGGCCATCGGCAGCACGTAGGCCAGCGACAGCGCGAGGCCGCGCAGGCCACCGACCTGGCCACGCAGGACCACGCCAGACAGGATCGGCAGCATCGGCAGCACGCACGGGGTGAAGGTCAGGCCGACCCCGGCGAGGAAGAACAGCAACAATGACTTCCAGCTCCAGCCCTGTTGGTTACCTGCAGGCAGGGCGGCGCCAGCAGCGGGAACTTCGCCATCAATGTTCAGGCGCTCGGTTTCCGGCGGGTAGCACAGGCCCTTGTCGGCGCAGCCCTGGTAGCCCACCAGCAGGGTGAAGGCGCGGGCGTCGGTACGTGGGATCTCGATATCGAGCACGCCGTGGTACACCTCGACGTCGCCGAAGAACTCGTCGTGCTTGGCTTCGCCCTTGGGGATGCTTGGCGGGCCCAGGGCGATGTCCGCCGGTTCCGTGCGGAAATGGAAGCGGTGGCGGTACAGGTAGTAACCGTCGGTGGCGACGAAGCGCAGCTTGAGGGTTTGCGCGTCGGCCTGCACCAGGCTGAGCTTGAAGGCTTCGTGCACCGGCAGGAAGTCGGCATTGTTGGACAGCGAAGCGGCGCCGAGGGTGGCGCTGGGGCGGTTGTCGAGCAGGCCCGAGGCGAAAGCAGGGCTGGCCAGCAGCAGGAACAGCAGGAAAAACAGGCGGCGCATGGCGGACTCGCGAGGTGGAACGTGCCCGCATGATAACGGAGTTGGCGCAGGTTGAAAGGGACGGCGACACATGGCGCCAGCTGTGTATTGCCTGTGCCGGCCTCAGACCCTGAACGCCCGCACCGCCTTGCTCAGCTCCCCACCAAGGCTCAGCAGTTGTTCACCCTGCTCACGCCCTTCACCAATGCGCTGCAGGTTGTCCTCACCCAGCTCATGAATCCGCTCACTGTGATCGCGAATCTCACTCACCGCGCCACTCTGTTGGGCGGTGACATCGGCAATGCGCACCGCCGTATCGGCAATCGTGCGGATCGCGCTGACGATCTCATCCAGCGCGCCATCGGCGGCCTGGGCCTGGTTGGCGGTGGCTTCGGCATGCTCAAGCTGGGTGCGCATCCCGGCCACCGACTCGCGCGCGGCCTGCTGCAGGCGGTCGATCAGGGCCTGGATCTCGCCGGTAGCCCCCGTGGTGCGCTGCGCCAGTGAGCGCACCTCGTCGGCGACCACCGCGAAGCCACGGCCCATCTCACCCGCACGGGCGGCCTCGATGGCGGCATTCAATGCCAGCAGGTTGGTCTGTTCGGCGATGGCGCGAATCACCGTCAGCACCCCACCAATGGTGGCCGATTCCTCGGCCAGCTGTTCGATCATGCGCGCGTTGCCCTGCACTTCGTCGACCAGCGCCCGCAGCCCCGAGAGGCTCTGGCCGATCACCGTCTGGCCCTGTTCCACGGCACGGCCGGCATCGCGGCTGGCATCGGCGGCGGAGCTGGCGTCACCGGCCACTTGCTGAATGGTCGCTTCCAGCTCGCCCAGCGCATCGCGAATCTGCCCGGTGTCGCCGGCCTGGCGCTCGGCGCCGTGGTGCAGGGCGGCGCTCATGCCGGCCAGGGCGTGGCTGCTGCCGGCGACTTGCTCGGCGTTGTGGCGGATGGTGCCGACCAGCTCCACCAGGTACTGGCGCAGGCGGTTGAGCGAGTCCTGGATGTCGTGCAGCTCGCGGTTGGTCTTGCCCAGCGCGATAGGCGCGGCAAAGTCGCCTTCGGCCCAGCGCGACAAGGCCGGGGCCAGGCTGGTCAAGGTGCGGGCCAGGCGCCGCTGCAGGGTGTCGACAAGCAAGGCGATCAGCAGGATCAGGCCGATCATCAGCCCCTGGATGATGCGCACTTCGCCAGCGATCTTTGCGTGCTGGCCGCGCACTTCCGGCTCCAGGCTGGCGATGGCCAGTTGCACGGCTTCGAGCCGCTGGTTGGTGCTGGCGGCCAGGGCGGTGCGGCGCTCGATCTGTTCGCGGGTGCGTTGCAGCTCGGCGGGGTAGCGGGTGAGCAGGCTTTGCAGTTCGCGCTTGAGGCCGACCGCCACGTCTTCCTGCTGCTCGCTGGCCTGGGACTCCAGGCCCATCATGGCGGCGAAGTCGTCGGCGCTGGATGCGGCGGCTCGGGTCACGCCCAGCAGCGGCAGGCCGTCGATGACCTGGGCCTGGGTGCGGATCAGTTGCAGTTCGCGCTCGACTTCGTCGGCCAGCTCGGCGCGGCCGCTGCTGACCAGTTTGTCCCGGGCCAGCGATAGCCGGCCCAGGTGCACGGTGGCGTCGAGCAGTGGCAGCAGGTAGCGGTTGGCTTCGCTGCTGCCGCTGTCGCGGGCATAGGCCGTCAGCTGTTCGAAGTTGGCCCCAAGCTCCCGTTCGGCCTGCAGCAGCAGGGCCTGCGGGTCGCCGGCCAGCTTGCCGGCGGCGAGCAGTTCGTTGGCGGTGAAGGCCTGCAGGGTGTCCAGGCTCGGGCGCAGCGTGCTGGCGAGCTCTGCTGGCCAGTCGGTCAGCGAGGCTTCGAGCTGCTGGTTGGCGTCGACGGCAGCGGCGTGGCGCAAGGCATCGCCACTGCCCAGGTAAGCCTGGATGTTGCGCGCAGTCTGGTTCTGGAACTGCTGCGACAGGCCCAGGTAGCGCTCCATCAACTGATAGGGCCGCTCCAGGGCGCGTTGCGACCACCACAAGGTCGCGCCCAGGGCGATACACACGGTCACCAGCAACAGGGTGTTGAAATTGGTCAGCCACTTCAGGCGCATAGCCGCGAACTTCCTGCGGGGGAGTCGAGAGATAGGTGCCTGAATTTATGGCGAATTTGTTACCAGGTGATGACGATGGTGGCGTTGAGCTATTGCGCGCGACGGTTACAGGTCGACCCTGACCACACAGTTACGCCCGGCATGCTTGGCCCGGTACAGCGCCTCGTCCGCCGTGCTGGCCATGCTCAGCGCATCCAGCTCATCAATCAGCTGCACCACCCCGGCACTGAAGGTGCATTGCAGATCTTCCGGCTGCGCCGGGTACAGAATTTCGGCAAAGCGCCGGCGAATCTCGTCCAGCACCTTGTGCGCGGCTTCCAGCGAGGTGTTGGGCATGACGATGGCGAACTCCTCGCCACCATAGCGGCCAATGAAGTCGGTCTTGCGCAGGCGCTGCTTGAGGAACAGCGCCAGGCTCTTGATCACCCGGTCGCCCATGGGGTGGCCGTGGCGGTCGTTGATCTTCTTGAAGTGGTCGATGTCGAGCATGGCGAAGCTCAGCGGTTGTCGCTCGCGGCGGGCGCGGTAGCTGCAGTCTTCGAGCAGTTGCAGGATGTGAGTGTGGTTGTACAGCCCGGTCAGGCTGTCGCGGACCATGCGCGCCTTGAGGTGGCGGGCACGGGCGGCGCGGTTGCGCACGGTGGTGATGAGGTGCCGCGAGCGGAACGGCTTGGTCAGAAAGTCGTCGCCGCCCTCGCTCATGGCGTCGAGCTGCTTGTCCAGGTCGTCCTCGGCGGACAGGTAGATGATCGGCACGCTGACGTAGCGGTCATTGTGACGGATCACCTTGGCCAGCTCCGGGCCGGAGCACGTCGGCATGTACAGGTCGAGGATGATCAGGTCGGGCTGGAAGTCGGCAAGCTCGACCATGGCGCGGATCGGGTCGTTCAGGCTGCGGGTCAGCATGCCGGCGCTGGCCAGTACCCGTTCGGTATGCAGGGCCTGGGCGCGTGAATCGTCGATGATCAGCACGCGCAAGGGGTCTTGCTGTGCGTGGCTGGTCATGGCTTCGAGTTTTTCCAGCAGGCTGGAGGCTTCCAGCGTACCGGTCAGAAACGCCTGGCCGCCCGCGCGCACTGCGGCCAGGCGAGTCGGCGTATCGGCTTCGTGCAGGCTGAAGAACAGCAGCGGTATGGGCTGCGCCTGGCCCCGCTGCGCCAGCGCCGCCAACGGCAGGCCAGCACCGGGGCCGGAAAAGTCGACATCCATGACGATGGCGGCCGGAGGCTGCTCGGCCAGCGAAGCCAGAAACGCACTGGCGCAGGGCTGCGGCTGCGCGCTCAGGCCGAAGAATTCCAGCTGCTGGGCGAGGCGCTCGGCACGTTCATGGTCGTGCAGCAGCAGGTAGACCGGTTTGCGCGCAGGTGGCAGCTCCAGCTGATCGGGCTGGTCGCCATGGCGCAGGCGCGTACGCGACAGGCGCTGCAACAGCTGGTCGAGCTCCTGCGAGAGGTGCTCCTGGCTCGGCTCTGCGGCTTGGGTCATGTCCTGGCTACTTATTAGTGGGCTATGCAGGTTCGATGATGGCTCTATGCTAGCACCACTTTTTCCACCCGTACGTGCGCCGCATCAACAAAGGCTCACGAACGAATATTCAGTTACTGACTCATTGGTCGCTTATGCGTACGGCGGTGTCTGCTTTATAGTGCTGCGACGCGGGCTTGCCGTGGCACCCTGGCGTTGGCCTGTGGTCCAAGCCCTGAACCGTCGTGACTGATTAAGGACAAAGCCATGCTGGACTGGAAAAACCGCGAGGCCAAAGCCGAGCCCCGCGAGCGTGTCGATGGCCGCCGTGCCGCTGCCCGTAGCTATCTGGGCGGGCTCTGGAGCCGTGCCCTGGGGACCCTGATCGGGTTGTACCTGCTGGTGTGCCTGGGCCTTGGCTGGTACTGGAGCGAAGAGCCGGCGCTGTTCCCGGTGCAGCAGAATGCCCAGGCCGCCGCCGAGCGCAACGGCCAGCAGATGGTGGTGGGCTATACCACTATCGAAACCCTCAAGACCGTGGCCGGCACCCTGTTGAACAAGCCGGGTGGCTACATCTCCAACGACCGCTTCCCGCCCGGGCTGTGGCTGGACAACATGCCGAGCTGGGAATACGGCGTGCTGGTGCAGGTGCGCGACCTGTCCCGGGCCCTGCGCAAGGACTTCGCCCGTTCGCAGTCGCAGTCCACCGAAGATGCCGACCTGGCCAAGGCCGAGCCGCGCTTCAACTTTGACAACAAGAGCTGGATCCTGCCGTCGAGCGAGTCGGAGTTCGAAGAGGGCATCAAGTCGCTGAGCCGCTACCAGGCCCGCCTGGCCGCTGGTGACAAGGGCGCCGCCTTCTATACCCGAGCCGACAACCTGAACAACTGGCTGGGTGACGTGGCCACCCGTCTGGGTTCGCTGTCGCAGCGCCTGTCGGCCAGTGTTGGCCGGGTCAAGCTCAACACCACCCTGAAGACCGAGTCGGTAGTCGCCGGCCAGGCACCGCAGGTGGATGAAGAGCTGGTAGAAACCCCGTGGCTGCAGATCGACAACGTGTTCTACGAAGCCCGTGGCCAGGCCTGGGCGCTCTCGCACCTGCTGCGCGCCATCGAGGTCGACTTCGCCGACGTGCTGGCGAAGAAGAACGCCACGGTCAGCGTGCGCCAGATCATTCGTGAGCTGGAAGCCTCGCAGGAACCGCTGTGGAGCCCGATGGTGCTCAATGGCAGTGGCTTCGGCATGTGGGCCAACCATTCGCTGGTCATGGCCAACTACATCTCCCGGGCCAATGCTGCGGTCATCGACCTGCGTCAGCTGCTGTCGCAGGGTTGAGCATGGCCATCAGCGCCAACGAGGCCGCCCACCGGGCGGCTTCCGACCGTGAACTGGTCGCCTGGGTCGACGCCGCCGACCAGGTGCTCGGCGCGCTGCCCAGGGCCGAGCTGCGTGAGCGCGGGCTGATCGGCCGCTGCACGTTCATCCTGCTGTTCAACAGTGCCGGTGAGCTGTGCGTACACCGGCGGGCTCTGAGCAAGGCGCTGTACCCGGGGTACTGGGACGTGGCGGCCGGTGGCATGGTGACGGCGGGGGAGGCGTATGACGACTCGGCTGCCCGCGAGCTGGCCGAGGAGCTGGGTATCGACGGCGTCGACCTGCGCTTTCATGAGCGCTTCTATTTCGATATGCCGGATAACCACCTGTGGTGTGCGGTGTATTCGGCGGTGTCGGATGCGCCACTGCGGTTGCAGCCGGAGGAAGTGATCGAGGCGAAGTTCATCAGCCTTGAGCAAGCCGAGCAGGAAAGCCTGACCAAGCCGTATTGCCCGGACTCGCTGGCCGCATTGCAGCGCTACAAGGCCAGCCTGAAATGAAGCTGGGGCCGCATCGCTGCCCCAAGGTCGCAAAACATTCGCAAAATGGCGCATTCCAGTACTTAGCAACGGCCTGATTTATCGTTACACTGCGCGCCCTTTTCGGGCTGCCGCAGGATCTTGCGGCAGTAGCGCCGCCCCTGCCAGAGTGGGGCTTCGCGGTCGGGCTCAACCCCTGGGGCCGACCAGTTTTTGTCCTCAGCACAGAGGAACAAAAGTGGCCAAGAAAGCTTCTTCCTTCGCCGCCCTTGGCGGTCTCGTTTACTCCACCGATGCCGGTCGGCACTGCCCCGACTGTGGCCAGCCGGTGGACGCCTGCACCTGCAAGCAGCAAGTCATCCCCGAAGGTGACGGCATCGCCCGTGTGCGTCGTGAAAGCAAAGGCCGTGGCGGCAAGACAGTGACGACCGTCACCGGCGTGCCGCTGCCGCTCGACTCGCTCAAGGAGCTGGCCACCACCCTCAAGCGCCGCTGCGGTACCGGCGGTGCGCTGAAGGATGGGGTCATCGAGATCCAGGGCGACCACGTCGAGCTGCTGATCGCCGAGCTGATCAAACAGGGCTTCAAGGCGAAAAAGGCCGGCGGCTGATACGCCCAGGCGATTTTTTGCCCAACGCTTTCTAAACTCGTTCCCGTGACCAGGGTCTACCCCAGGGCACGGACGAATCGTCATTTTTGGCTTTTACACTGCGCCCGCCTCTTCGTGGGGCAGTGTCTTCGACTTATCTATAGGGGACTTGAATGTCCGTACGACGCACACGCAAAGACGATGGTAGCCAATGGACCGTGGCCGACAGCCGCAGTGTTTACGGCATCCGCCATTGGGGCGCTGGTTATTTCGCCATCAATGAAGCCGGGCGCGTCGAAGTGCGCCCTAACGGCCCCAGCAGCGCGCCGATCGACCTGTTCGAACAGGTCGACGAGCTGCGTCAGAGCGGCCTGTCGCTGCCACTGCTGGTGCGCTTCCCCGACATCCTGCAGGACCGTGTGCGCCAGCTGACCGGTGCCTTCGATGCCAACATCGCGCGCCTGGAATACCAGAGCCAGTACACCGCGCTGTACCCGATCAAGGTCAACCAGCAGGAAGCGGTGGTGGAAAACATCATCGCCACGCAGAACGTCTCGATCGGCCTGGAAGCCGGTTCCAAGCCCGAGCTGCTGGCGGTCCTGGCGCTGGCGCCGAAAGGTGGCACCATCGTCTGCAACGGCTACAAGGATCGCGAGTTCATCCGCTTGGCGCTGATGGGCCAGAAGCTCGGCCATAACGTGTTCATCGTCATCGAGAAAGAGTCGGAAGTGGCTCTGGTGATCGACGAGGCCGCCGACCTCAAGGTCAAGCCACAGGTCGGCCTGCGCGTGCGCCTGTCGTCGCTGGCGTCGAGCAAGTGGGCAGACACCGGGGGCGAGAAGTCCAAGTTCGGTTTGTCCGCCGCCCAGCTGATCTCGGTGGTGCAGCGCTTCCGCGATGCCGGCCTGGACCAGGGCATCCGCCTGCTGCACTTCCACATGGGCTCGCAGATTGCCAACCTGGCCGACTACCAGCACGGTTTCAAGGAAGCGATTCGCTACTACGGCGAACTGCGTGCGCTGGGCCTGCCGGTCGACCATATCGACGTCGGCGGTGGCCTGGGCGTGGACTACGACGGGACCCACTCGCGTAACGCCAGCTCGATCAACTACGACATGGATGACTACGCCGGCGTGGTGGTGGGCATGCTCAAGGAGTTCTGCGACGCGCAGGGCCTGCCGCACCCGCACATCTTCTCCGAGAGCGGCCGTTCGCTGACGGCGCACCACGCGATGCTGGTGATCCAGGTGACCGACGTCGAGAAGCACAACGACGACGTGCCAACCATCGAGAACAAGGAAGCCCTGCCGGAAACCGTGCAATGGCTGGTCGATCTGCTGGGCCCGACCGACATCGAGATGGTTACCGAAACCTACTGGCGCGCCACCCACTACATGGGTGACGTGGCGGCGCAGTATGCCGATGGCAAGCTCAGCCTGGCTGAAAAAGCCTTGGCCGAGCAGTGTTACTTCGCCGTGTGCCGCCGCCTGCACAACTCGCTGAAGGCCCGCCAGCGCTCGCACCGTCAGGTGCTGGACGAGCTCAACGACAAGCTGGCCGACAAGTACATCTGCAACTTCTCGGTGTTCCAGAGCCTGCCGGACACCTGGGCCATCGGCCAGGTACTGCCGATCATCCCGCTGCACCGCCTGGACGAAGAGCCGATGCGTCGTGCGGTGCTGCAGGACCTGACCTGCGACTCCGACGGCAAGATCAACCAGTACGTCGACGAGCAGAGCATCGAGACCAGCATGCCGGTGCATGCGGTCAACGAAGGTGAGGACTACCTGCTGGGCGTGTTCCTGGTCGGTGCCTACCAGGAAATCCTCGGCGACATGCACAACCTGTTCGGTGACACCGACTCGGTGAACATCTACCAGAACGCCGATGGCAGCGTGTATCACGCCGGTATCGAGACCCACGACACTATCGAAGACATGCTGCGTTACGTGCACCTGTCACCGGAGGAGTTGATGACTCATTACCGTGACAAGGTGGCCAGCGCCAAGATCAGCGCCCGTGAGCGGACCCAGTTCCTGGATGCGTTGCGTCTGGGCCTGACGCGTTCTTCCTACCTCTCCTCGTGATCGCAGGGTGTCCGCCGGGGCACCTTCAGCGCTTATGAGACCGAGCGCCGCGCGGGCGGCGCTCGATTTACGCGCCCCCGCAAAACCCGAGGCATGCACCCTCAGCCAACCCACAAACCTCGCTGCTTCAACCGCCAGCCAACCCACCCCAACGTCACCGCCCGCAACGCCATGAACGCAAGAAAGGCCAACCACAACCCATGGTTGCCAACCCCGCTCATGACCACACCAAAGGGCAGCGCAATCAGCACCGACAGCACCATCGCATTGCGCATCTCCCGCGCCCGGGTCGCGCCAATGAACAGCCCGTCGAGCAAGTAGCTCCAGACCGCAATCAACGGCAGCAGCGCCAGATACGGCAGGTACGGATAAGCCGCTGCCCGCACGCTATCGATATCGGTCTGCAAGTCGATGAACAGATGCCCGCCCAGCAGGAACAAACCGGCAAACCCCACACTGGTGATCAGCGACCAACCACAGGCCACCACCAACGACCGGCGCAAGGTATCCCGGTCCCGCGCACCAATGGCATGCCCGCACAGCGCCTCCACGGCATGCGCCAGGCCATCGAGGGCGTAGGCGGTGAGCAGCAGCCCGTTGAGCAGCAGAGCATTGGCCGCCACGGTGGCTTCACCCAGGCGCGCGCCCTGCACGGTGATCAGCAGGAACACCAGCTGCAGCGCCAGGCTGCGCAGGAAAATGTCACGGTTCACCGCCAGCAACGGCCGCCAGGCCTGCCAGCGCTTGAGCGCAGCCCAGGCGATCTGCCCGGGGTAGGCGCGCAGGGCCGGGCGGGTCAAAGCCAGGCCGAGCAATGCGGCGCACCATTCGGCGACCACCGAGGCCCGTGCCGAACCCAGCACGCCCCAGTTCAGGCCCAGCACGAACCACAGGTTGAGGGCGATATTCAGCAGGTTGGTGGTCAGCAGAATCGCCAGTGGCGCCCGTGCGTTCTGCGTACCAAGGAACCAGCCGACCAGCGCATAGCTGGCCAGCGCTGCCGGCAAGCCCAGCAACCGGGTATGGAAGAAGTCTTCAGTGGATTGCTGCAACGCCACGCTCGGTTGCATGGCGTGCAGCGCCAACTGGCTGAAGGGCAGGGCGAGCAGGCCGATCAGCAGCGCGAAGGCCACGGCCAGCAGCAGGCCCTGTACCAGCACCTGGCGCAGCGCTGCGCCGTCGGCACGCCCGGCAGCCTGGGCAGCGAAGCCGGTGGAGCCCATGCGCAGGAAGCCCATCAGGCCGACCATGAAGGTGAACAGCGTGGCGCCCACGGCCACCGCACCGAGCTGGTGGGCGTGGGGCAGGTGGCCGATCACGGTGCTGTCGACCAGGGCCACCAGCGGTACCGAAATGTTCGAGAGGATCATCGGCGCAGCCAGCGCCCAGACCTTGCGGTGGGTGGGGCGGTGCTGCCAGTCGGTGGTCAGTTGCGGCATTGCAATTCCTGAGGCTGTGGGGCGCTTCGCGGGCACAGTGTACCGGGCAGGCAACCAATCTGCGCGAACACGGTCTTACTTGCCGCATCGACGAAAGTGCCAGACCCGCCGTTGCGCTATAGTTGCTGCCCTCACGTACACGCTGCCAAAGAGTTCCCACTCCATGTTCAACAAAGGATTGTTGCTGGCCTGCGCGCTGGCCTTGCTCAGTGCCTGTGATTCCTCGACGCCGGGCAAGCCCGCTGCCACCGAAGAACCGGCCGCGAGCGCTGCGGTCGAGGCCCCGGCGCCCAAGCGCGAGGACCCTGCCGTCCTTGCCAAACGCTACGAAGGGCGCGAGCTCAGCGTGCTGGACGTCTCGGAAGTGCAGCTCGATGGCGCCAGCACGCTGTCGATCAGCTTCTCGGCACCGCTGGACGCCAAGCAGGACTTCGCCAGCAAGGTGCACCTGGTCGATACGGTCAAGGGCAAGGTCGACGGTGCCTGGGAACTCTCCGACAACCAGATGGAACTGCGCCTGCGCCACCTGGAACCGCAGCGCAAGCTGGTGCTGACCGTCGACAAGGGCTTGCTGGCCGTCAACGGCAACAAGCTCGACAGCGAATCGGTGAGCCGCCTGGAAACCCGCGACATGCAAGCCACCGTTGGTTTCGCCAGCCGCGGTTCTTTGCTGCCCACACGCCTGGCCGAAGGCCTGCCGGTGATCGCGCTGAACGTTGCCAAGGTCGATGTCGAGTTCTTCCGGGTCAAGCCTGAGATGCTCTCGACCTTCCTGGCCAGCTGGGGCCGCAACAGCAGCCTGTACTACTACCAGTCCAAGGAAACCCTGGACATGGCCGAGCTGGTCTACAGTGGCCGCTTCGACCTGAACCCGGCGCGCAACACCCGCGAGACCGTGCTGCTGCCGATTGCCGGGATCAAGCCGCTGCAGGAACCCGGCGTGTACCTGGCCGTGATGCGCGCCTCGGGTACCTACGACTATTCGCAGCCAGCGACGCTGTTCACCCTCAGCGACATTGGCGTGTCTGCCCACCGCTACCGCGACCGCCTGGACGTGTTCGCCCAGGCCCTGGAGGGCGGCAAGGCACTCAAGGACGTCAACCTCGAACTGCATGACGACAAGGGCAAGCTGCTGGCCCAGGCCAAGACCGATGGTGCCGGCCATGCCCAACTGCCGATCACTGCCAAGGCCGATACCCTGATCGCCACCCAGGGCGTGCACACCACCCTGCTGCGCCTGAACACCGCAGCCCTGGACCTGGCCGAGTTCGACATCACCGGCCCCCAGGCCAACTCGCTGCAATTCTTCATTTTTGGCCCGCGCGACCTCTATCGCCCGGGTGAAACGGTGCTGCTCAACGGTTTGCTGCGCGATCAGGATGGCAAGCCGGTCAAGGCCCAGCCGGTCAGCGTGGAAGTGCGCCGCCCCGACGAGCAGGTCAGCCGCAAGTTCGTCTGGGAAGCCGATGCCAATGGCCTTTACCAGTATCAGCTGCAACTGGCTACGGAGGCCCCGACCGGTCGCTGGCAATTGCTGCTCGACCTGGGCGGCGGGCGCAAGCAGGTTTACCAATTCCTGGTCGAAGACTTCCTCCCCGAGCGCCTGGCACTTGAGCTCAAGGGTAGCGATACGCCGTTGTCGCCCGAAGAGGATGCGCGCATTCAGGTCAATGGCCGCTACCTCTACGGTGCGCCGGCTGCCGGCAATCGCCTGAGCGGGCAAGCCTGTGTGCGCCCGCTGCGTGAAGCCGTGCCGGCACTGCCGGGCTACCAGTTCGGCTCGGTTACCGAAACCGAACTGACCCAGGACCTGGAGCTTGACGAAGTCACCCTTGACCAGGCCGGCAAGGCAGTGGTCGATATCGAGAGCCACTGGGCCGAAGCACGCTCGCCGCTGCAGTTGACCGTGCAGGCCAGCCTGCAGGAATCCGGCGGCCGGCCGATCACCCGCCGCCTCGAACAGCCGATCTGGCCAGCCGAGCGCCTGCCTGGCCTGCGCGGCCTGTTCGACGGCGAAGAAACCGACAGCGATGGCCCGGTCGAATTCGAGTTTCTCGTGGCTGACCGTGAAGGCAACAAGCTCGCCGCCAATGACTTGAAAGTGCGGCTGATCCGCGAGCGCCGTGACTACTACTGGAACTACTCGCAGAGCGATGGCTGGAGCTACAACTACAACGAGAAATTCCTCACCCAGAGCGAGCAGACCATCAGTGTCAAGGCAGGCTCCACCGCCAAACTGAATTTCCAGGTGGAATGGGGCCCGTACCGGGTCGAGGTGGAAGACCCTGAGACCGGGTTGGTTTCCAGCGAGCGCTTCTGGGCCGGTTACCGCGCCCAGGACAACGCCGAAGGCGGCGCGGTGCGACCGGATCAGGTGAAGCTGGCACTGGACAAGCCGGCCTATGCCGATGGCGCCAGCGCTAAGGTCACCGTGACCCCGCCTGCGGCCGGCAGCGGCTACCTGATGATCGAGTCCAGCGATGGCCCGCTGTGGTGGCAAGAAATCGAGGTGCCCGCGGAGGGCAAGACCTTCGAGGTGCAGCTGGACAAACAGTGGGCGCGCCACGACCTGTACATCAGTGCGCTGGTGATCCGCCCGGGTGAGCGCAAGGCCAATGCCACGCCCAAGCGCGCCGTCGGCGTGCTGCACCTGCCGCTGGCGCGTGCCGAGCGCAAGCTCGCGGTCAGCTTGCAGGCGCCGGAGAAGATGCGGCCCAAGCAGCCGCTGACGGTGAAGATCAAGGCCGCCAATGCCGACGGCAGCGTGCCGAAGCAGGTGCACGTGCTGCTGTCCGCCGTCGACGTGGGCATCCTCAACATCACCGACTTCAAGACCCCCGACCCGTTCGCCAGCCTGTTCGGCCGCAAGGCCTATGGCGCCGACCAGCTGGACATCTACGGCCAGCTGATCGAAGCCGGCCAGGGGCGCCTGGCCAGCCTGGCGTTCGGTGGTGATGCGGCGATGGCCAAGGGCGGCAAGCGGCCCAATACCACGGTGACCATCGTTGCCCAGCAAAGCCTGCCGGTGACCCTCAACGATCAGGGTGAAGGTGAGGCGACGGTCGATATTCCCGACTTCAACGGCGAGCTGCGGCTGATGGCCCAGGCCTGGACCGACGAGCACTTCGGCATGGCCGAAGGCAAGACTGTGGTGGCCGCGCCGCTGATCGCCGAGCTGTCTGCGCCGCGCTTCCTGGCCGGCGGTGATCGCACCAGCCTGGCGCTGGACCTGGCCAACCTGTCGGGGCGTGCCCAGCAATTGAATGTCGAGATCACCACCGAGGGGCAGCTGGAGCTTACCGCCAGCGCCCAGCAGAGTGTCGCCCTTGCCGAAGGCGAGCGCCGCACCTTGCTGATTCCGGTGCAAGCCCTTGGCGGTTTGGGGCAGGGCAAGGTGCAGGTGCGGGTCAATGGCCTGCAACTGCCGGGCGAGCCGGCCAATACCTTCGAGCGCGAATGGACCTTGGGTGTGCGCCCGGCCTATCCGGCGATGCTCAAGCATTACCGCGTGGCCCTCAAGGACCAGCCATGGACCTTGCCGGAAAGCGATCTGGCCGCCTTCGAACCTGCGGGCCTGGAAGCCAGCCTGGCGCTGTCGAGCCGCCCGCCACTGAACCTGGCGGAACAGATCCGCGCCCTCGAAGCCTACCCTTACGGCTGCCTGGAGCAGACCACCAGCGGCCTCTACCCATCACTCTACGCCGATGCCGACAGCCTCAAGCGCCTGGGCATCAAGGGTGAGCCGGCCGAGGTGCGCAAACGCAAGATCGAGATGGGCATCGAGCACCTGCTGGGCATGCAGCGCTACAACGGCAGCTTCGGCCTGTGGAGCTCGGACAGTGAAGAGGAATACTGGCTGACCGCCTATGTCACCGACTTCCTGCTGCGTGCGCGCGACCAGGGCTTCGGCGTGCCGGCCGAGGCCTTGAAGAAGGCCAACGAGCGCTTGCTGCGCTACTTGCAGGAACGCAACCTGATCGAAGTCGACTACAGCGAGAACGCCGAGCACACTCGCTTTGCCGTGCAAGCCTACGCCGCGCTGGTGCTGTCGCGCAGCCAGCAGGCACCGCTGGGTGCCCTGCGCAGCCTGTTCGAGCGCCGCGCCGATGCCCGCTCCGGCTTGCCGCTGGTGCAGCTTGCCGTAGCGCTGGATGCCATGGGCGACAAGCCACGCGCCGAGCAGGCGCTGCAGGCGGGCCTGGGCATCAGCCGTAGCAAGGGCTGGATGGCCGACTATGGCAGCAGCCTGCGCGACCAGGCGCTGATCCTGGCGCTGCTGCAGGAGAGCAAACTGGCCAGCAACCAGGTCGACCAGCGGCTGTTCGCCCTGTCGGACGAGCTGGCGGCCAACCGTTGGCTGTCGACCCAGGAGCGCAATGCCTTGTACCTGGCCGGCCGTGGTCTGCTGGGCAAGCCGGAAGCGCCGTGGAAGGCACGCCTGGACAGTGCTGGTGAGGTGCGTGAATTCAATAATGTCGAGGCGGGCATGAAGCTCGAAGGGCCGTTGCTGGCCTCGCCGCTGAGCGTGCAGAACGAGGGTAGCGAAACGCTCTATCAGCAACTGACCCTGTCGGGCTATCCACGCCAGGCGCCTGCCGCCGGTGGCAATGGCATGGAGATTCGCCGCGACTACCTGGGCATGAATGGCCAGCCGCTGGACCTGCACAACCTGCGCAGCGGCGACCTGGTGCTGGTGCACCTGGCGCTCAAGGCCACTGATCGCGTGCCGGATGCCCTGGTGGTTGACCTGCTGCCTGCTGGCCTGGAACTGGAGAACCAGAACCTCGCCCAGAGCGCTGCCAGCCTGGACAATGCCAGCAGCGCGGTGAAGCAGTGGCGTGAGTCGATGCAGAACGCCAGCGTGGTGCACCAGGAGTACCGTGATGACCGCTACGTGGCGGCCCTCAAGCTCGACGGCTATGGCACCACGCACCTGTTGTACCTGGCGCGTGCGGTGACCCCGGGCACCTACCGGGTGCCGCCGCCGCAGGTGGAGTCGATGTACCGGCCGAACCTGCAGGCGGTGGGGGACGGGCAGGGTGAAATGACGGTGAAAGCGCGCTGAAGCGCAAGCTTCAAGCTTCAAGCTGCAAGTGAAGCAGATTGGCTTTCTTGCAGCTTGCAGCTCGAGACTTGCAGCTGTTCTTCAGTGAATGACCCAGCTCATCACCCACAGCCCCAGCACCAGCCAGATGATCCCGAGGATGATCGAGGCACGCATGAAGGCGCGGAAGGCCGAATACAGCAGCATCAGGCCGATGATCAGGGCGAGGATGCTGAGCAGCGAGGTGTCCATGCCCAGCGTGCGTGCCAGGCCATCGATGAAATTGCCCCCGGCGTTGGCCAGCAGGTTGAACAGGCCGCTCAAGGCGTCGACGATGAAGCGGATCAATGACCCCAGTGCCTGGCCAAGCCACTCGAAAAAACCTTCTACATGCATAGTTGCTTCCTGATGAACGAATCGGCACGTTTGCCGCTCCCAAGCCTTTGGCCATTACCTGGCCAGGTCGGTTCCCGATGCCAAGCTTAGCGCGGCCACGTAGCCGAGCGGGAAGGCTTGTGCGTGCTGCCGCGGTCAGCATCCTGATACTGCTCGGCCTGTTGTGGCTGGCCGACCGCATCTGGCCGCTGCCGTTGCCGGGCAATGACCTGGCACGGGTGGTGCTGGCCGAAGACGGTACACCGTTGTGGCGCTTTGCCGATGCCGATGGCGTGTGGCGCTATCCGGTCAGCCCGGAAGAGGTTTCGCCGCTGTACCTGCAGGCCCTGCTGACCTACGAGGACCGCTGGTTCTACCGCCACCCCGGGGTCAACCCGCTGGCCCTGGCGCGGTCGGCCTGGCTCAACCTGCGCGGTGGGCGGGTAGTGTCTGGCGGCAGCACATTGTCGATGCAGGTTGCACGCCTGCTCGACCCCCATGATCGCACCCTGGCCGGCAAGCTGCGGCAGCTGTGGCGCACTGCGCAGCTGGAGTGGCACCTGTCCAAGCGCGAGATCCTGCAGATCTACCTGAACCGTGCCCCGTTCGGCGGTACCTTGCAGGGTGTGGCAGCGGCCAGTTGGGCTTACCTGGGCAAGTCGCCGCAGCACCTCACCCCCGCCGAGGCCGCATTGTTGGCGGTGCTGCCGCAGGCACCGAGCCGCTTGCGCCCGGACCGCCACCCGGCCCGTGCCCAACGTGCCCGCGACAAGGTGTTGCAGCGCCTGGACGAGTATCAGGTGTGGCCGGCGCAACAGATCAAGGAGGCGGCCGAAGAACCTCTGCTGCTGGCCCCGCGTCAGGAACCCGCGCTGGCGCCCCTGCTGGCGCGGCGGCTGAACACCCCTGACAGCCCGACCTTGATCCGCACCACCCTCGATGCCTCGTTGCAACGGCGCCTGGAGGACCTGCTGCTGGGCTGGCGCGCGCGCCTGCCGGAGCGCACCTCGGCAGCGATCCTGGTGGTCGAGGCGCAGACCATGGCGGTACGCGCTTATCTGGGCTCGATCGACCTCAGCGACGAGCGCCGTTTTGGCCATGTCGACATGGTCCGCTCGTTGCGCTCACCAGGCTCGACGCTCAAGCCGTTTCTTTACGGCCTTGCCATGGATGACGGCCTGATCCACTCCGAATCACTGCTGCAGGATGTGCCACGTCGCTATGGCGACTATCGTCCCGGAAATTTCTCGATGGGTTTCAGCGGCCCGGTCTCCGCCAGTTCGGCGCTGGCGCTATCACTCAACCTGCCAGCGGTGCAATTGCTCGAAGCCTATGGCCCCAAGCGCTTTGCCGCGCAGTTGCGCATGGCTGGCGTGCCTCTGGCGCTGCCGCCTTTGGCCGAGCCCAACCTGGCATTGATTCTGGGCGGTGCCGGCAGCCGCCTGGAGGACCTGGTCGGTGGCTACGCGGCACTGGCCCGGGGCGGTAACAGCGCGCAGGTTCGCCTGCAACCGCAGGATCCGCTGCTGGAGCGCCGGTTGATGTCGCCGGGCGCGGCGTGGATCATTCGGCGCATCCTCAGTGGCCAGGCGCGGCCTGATCGCGACCCGCATGCCGAGCTGGTACAGCGCCCGCAACTGGCCTGGAAGACCGGTACCAGCTATGGCTTTCGCGATGCGTGGTCGATCGGCGTAGGGCCGCGTTACCTGATCGGGGTGTGGATCGGTCGCCCCGATGGCACGCCGGTGCCCGGGCAGTTCGGCCTGGCCTCGGCGGCACCGTTGATGCTGCAGGTGCATGACTTGCTGAGCAACCGCGACAGCCAGCGGGGCATCCGGGTACCGGTGGAACGCGTGCCGGAAAGTGTTGGCGTGGCAGCCATCTGCTGGCCGCTGGGCCAGCCGATGAACCGACAGGACCCGAACTGCCGGCGTCAGCGCTTTGCCTGGACACTCGATGGCACCACACCTCCCACTTTGCAGGCCGCCGACCAGCCCCTCGGCCTGGGGCTGCGCGAGAGCATCTGGGTCAATGCCCAGGGCCTGCGCGTGGACGGCAGTTGTCCAGGCGCCAAAACGCGCGACATCGCCTTGTGGCCGGCACCGCTGGAGCCTTGGTTGCCACGCGTCGAGCGGCGTGCGGCGCGGCTGCCGGCGGTGGACCCGAGCTGCCCGCCACAGGTGCCGGCCAGCGCGCCACCGCTGTCCATCGTGGGCGTGCGTCCCGGCGATAACCTGCAGCGCCCGGCCACCAGCAGCGAACCCTTGCAGCTGCACGTCTCTGCCCTCGGCGGTGGCGGGCGGCGCTGGTGGTTCCTCAACGGCCAGCCGCTGGGCGAAAGCGAAGGGCAGGGCAGCGTGCTGGTACGTTTCGACCAGGCCGGGCAGTTTGAGCTGAGTGCCCTGGATGAAAGCGGAGAAACAGCACGGGTGGCGTTCCAGGTCACCGAGTAGGGGTTCGACGTTTACCGGGGCAACACCTACGCTTCAACGTGACGGGTGAGGCCGGCGACGCCCCGGTACCCAAGGGATTGTGGAGCGTCCTATGCGTCTTCTGCTGATGCCCCTGTTGCTGTCGCCCTGGGCCTGCCTGGTGATTGCCGAGCCCTTGCCAGTGTTGCTCGACGGCCATGAATACGAGCGTCGCCTGCCCAGCGCGAACCTGCCAATCGAGGCCTATCGCCCACGTGCTCCGAACCTGCACCTGGCACCGCCCACGGCCGCGACCGACACGCTGCGCCTGGCGACCCGCTTCGTGCTGCACAAGGTGCGCTTCGAAGGCGGAACGGTCTACCCGCTGAGCGAGTTGCGCGAGCATTACCAGCCCTTGATCGGCCGCGAAGTGAGTGTTGGCGAGCTGCAGCAGTTCACCGAACGCCTGACACAGCGCTACCAGCGCGACGGCTATCTGCTGTCGCAGGCTTATCTGCCCGACCAGGACTTTGCCGATGGCCGCGTGCATGTCGTGTTGGTCGAGGGCTATGTTCACGACGTGAAGCGTAACGGGGACATCGGGCCCGCTGGTACGTATCTCGACCAGTTGCTGCAGCGCTTGCAGGCAGAGCGCCCGTTGACTCAGGCGACGCTCGACCGCTTCCTCGGCCTGGCCCAGCGGATACCGGGTGTGACGCTGCTGGCAGATTTGACCCAGGCCGAGCAAAGCGAGGGCGCCGCGCAGCTTACCGTGCATGCCTCGCGCAAGCCCTTCGATGCGGCAGTGGCGTTCAGTGATGGCAGCCGCGATGGCCCGCAGGGGTTGTTCAAGGTCACCAGCAATGCCCAGACCCGTTTTGCCGAGCAACTGACGGCCAGCGTGCTGCTGCCGCCGGGTGACGACCACAGCCATTACCAGCGCCTTGATTACAGCCAGCACCTGGATGCACAAGGCAGCCAGTTGCTGCTTTCGGCGGCTCGCTACCGCAGCGAGCCGCAAACACCTGTGCGCCTGGAGCATGGTGCGCAGTTTTTCCAGAAGATAGAAAGCGAGCGTTATGCAATCGGGCTTGGCCAGCCGGTGATCGTCACGGCGGATGAATGGCTGGCGGTGACCGGGCATGTCTATTCGGTCAGTGAGCATGCCGAAGACCTCACTGGCGGCCTGGGGCGCAATGACACCTATGTGCGCGCGCTGTCGTTCGAGGGCGATTGGCGCAAGGTCGAGGCCGGGCGCTTTCGCATGGTCAGCGGCGGGGTGTATCAGGGGCTGGATTACCTGGGCGCACGCAGTGATGCGGACTACGACATGGACTTCCTGCGCTTTCGCGTGGCCGGGTTGCAGAGCGACCAGCTGTTCCCGCGTTGGCAGGGCGTGGTGTCAGGCGCCATGTACTGGACCGATGACCGGTTGCCCGACAGTGAGCGTGCCGTGTTTGGCGGGCAGAACTTCGGCCATGGCTACCCTCAGGACCAGGCAGCGGGGGACAAGGGCTGGGGCGTGGCCTACGAGCTCAACTACAGCATCCAGCCTGGCGCTGGCTGGTTGCGGCTGGTGCAGCCGTATGCGCTGCTGGATGCTGCGCAGGCCTGGTACAACGGCGGACCATTCGAAGATACCCGGATGCGCTCGGCGGCGTTGGGTGTGCGGCTTGGCGATGGGCGGTACGGCAATGTGGCCCTGGAGGTGGCCAAGCCACTGGCGGATGTGGCGTTGGACAGCATGAGCCGTGAAGCTCGCCTGGTTATCAACTTCAGTTTTCGGCTATAGCTACCCCACTTGCTTGGACGGCGCAGTTTTTGGGAAAAGTCCTACGAGCTAAAGCGGTTGGGGTCTGATTGTCTCTGGATCGGCTACCCCCCTAACCTTTGGGCAAAGGTGAAAGAGCTCTTTGCGTGATGCACATGCTTGAGTTTTCGTTTATTTCGATTAGCATCGAGGGTGACCCGCATGACGCATGAGAGCGTGATCATGAGCATTTCTTCAAGAACCGACTTTCCAGAAGCCCGCGAGATCGCTGCGGCGCTTCAAGGGCAAAGAGACTTGGCAGCTTATCTGTGCACCCAGGCAGAGATGCAGCGGATCCAGATCTATGACGCCTCCAGCCAGGCGCATACGGTTGAACTGCCAACCAGCGCATTGCGTCTGCTGGTCGATATCCTGGGTGAGCTGGCGCAAGGCAATTCGGTACGTGTAGTGCCTGTGCATGCGGAGCTGACTACCCAGGAAGCGGCTGACATCATCAATGTTTCGCGACCACACCTGGTCAAGTTGCTGGAGGAGGGGGCTCTGCCCTTTCACAAGGCAGGGCGACATCGCCGGGTTCTGTTTTCCGATCTGATGGACTTCAAGCAACGGCGTGATGCGGCCAGCCACAAGGCGCTGGATGAACTCGCGGCGCTCTCGGAGGAGCTGGGGCAGGGCTACTGATGCGCGAAGCTGCATTCACTGCCATCTGTGATGCTTGCGTGCTGTACCCGGCTCCGCTACGCGACTTGTTGCTGAGGCTTGGAGGAAAGGGGCTCTACCGGGCTCGATGGACACGCGAAATTGATGAAGAGTGGAAACGCAACCTGCTCACCAATCGAAAGGATCTGACGCGTGATCAATTAGACCGGCTCTCAGGACTGATGGAGGCCGCGATTCCCGATGCTTTGGTATCAGGTTATGAATACCTTGGAGAGTCGCTGGCGCTGCCGGACCCGGATGATATTCATGTACTTGCAGCCGCAATCGCGTGCAATGCGCAGGTCATCGTCACATACAACCTGAGAGACTTTCCTTTATCAGTACTGCGGGATTTTTCAGTAACAGCCCTGCATCCGGACGAATTCATCATGGAGCTGTGGAACCAGAACCAGGCTGGCGTCCTTGAGGCTGCAGCGGATATGCGACGTAGCCTGAAACGTTCGCGCTTCACTGCTGACGAGTTCGTCGAGTGTATTCTCAGGCAGGGCTTACCCATGACGGCAAATGCCCTGCGTGACTACTCGTTGCTGATTTGAGCTGTTACCTAATGTGTTGTGAACCGCTGATGCACGGGTGAAGAACTCGGCGTTAACGCCAACGCCAACTGAGTGCGGTTGTGCATGTGTGTCAAACGCAACACCTGCGACACATACAGCTTCACGGTGTTCTCGGTGATCCCCAGTTCACAGGCGATCTGGTAGTTGGTCTTGCCCTTGCTCACCAGCCGGGCGACCTCCAGTTGCCGCGGAGACAGCTTCTCGAACGCCGCCGGGAGTTCGCCTTCAACCTCTTCGGTGGCATCGGTGGCGCGGCGGTGAACGCCCTGGCCGCGGGCCTTTTCCAGGTCCTGATAGAGCTCGTCGATGGAGCCGGCCAGGTCCTGCAGGCGCTGATTGAGGTTACCCAGGTCCTGGAGGTTGGATTTGCGCTCAAGCAGCACTTGCTCCTGGCGGCGCACCCCCTCGAGCAGTTCGTCGAAGTCTATGGGCTTCTGGTAATAATCGGCGAAACCTTCACGCAGCGCGCGGATCACGTCCTGTTTGTCGGCGCGCCCGGTGAGCATGATCGCTTCGAACATGCGCTGGCGCCCGGCAATCTCTTTCAGTGAATGCATCAGCTCGATGCCATCGCGATTGGGCATGTGCAGGTCGCACAACACCAGGCCTATCGCTTCGTCGGCATTGAAGCGTTCGATGGCTTCGTCGGTGGAGTGCGCCGCAACGCAAGGATGGCCCTGGGATACGAGGAATTCACACAATTGTTCGACGATCAGCGGCTGATCATCCACCACCAGAACCTTCACCTCACTCAATGACTTGGTCACGATCAACTCCCTGTTCGTTAATGACCCTGCTCCTGGGCCAGACGCACTGGCAGCTTAAAAATAGACGCTGCCTGCGATTTTGTACAAGTCTTGTACAAGTGTTCGGACCATGGAAGTGGTCATTGGATCCATACGGCAGTCAGTAAAAAACCTGCCAGCACGTAAGGCACGAAGGCTTGTTTGTCGCCCATTTCTTCAGTCAGTGTGGCCAGGCGCTTCTTCACCTTGGGGTTGAGCAGCGTCCACAGGCGCCTGCGGGTCAGCAACCAAAGCACCACGCTGACCCCGGCACCGATGAAGGTACCGAGCACGTATTGCGGGCTGGTCGCCAGGGCCAGGGCGCCCATCAGCTTGACGTCGTCGGCACCGAAGCGGCCGAGCATGTAGCCTGGCAGCGTCAGCAGCATGACGATGGCCAGGGCCCAGCCAGCGTCACTGGCATCGGCACCGATCCACGTGTGCCCCGTGGCGAACAGCCAGACCAGAGCGCCCGCAGCGAAACCGAGGGTCAGCATGTTGGCGATCTGGCGTTCGCGGATATCTTGTTCAGTGCACAAGGCAAGCCACATCAGAAGGACAATGCTTTGCATCGGCAGGCCGCCTTTCCCATTCGTTGAACACGTCTACCCGGTCAGTCAGGTTTCCTAATCAGGGTAGACGCGATCTGACGAACGGGCATGGCCGGGTGGCAAAAAGGTCGGCACGGAAGCGGCCTGATGTCGTAATCAGGCCGCTTCCTGAGCGGCAGGGTTTATTTCACCCGGCCCGGTGGGTAGTTGCCGAGCACCTGGGCAACGGTCTTCTGGATGGCACTGTTACGCTCGTCGGGGCTAGGCGGGTAGTTGTTCATGATCTGTTCGGCACTGCCGCGCCAGACCAGCTTGCCGTCATGGCCATCGAACAGGTCGATCTGGATGGTTGCCACCTTGTAGTCGACGCTACGGGTTTCGTTATACATCGGCCCGCCCCAGTACCCGTTCCAGTAGCCGCCCCAGGCCCCGCCATAGTTAGTGGTGATCTGTTGCTGGCGTTGTTCGACGATCAGGTAGGCGCGCACGCTCAGGTCAGGCCTGGCATTGCCCTGGGCCGGGCGCAGGCCGCGCTGGTCGAGCTGGTCGGCGACCGCCGCGCGGATGCGTTGCTCGGTCAGGTCGCTCTTGATGCGCGGGTCATCCGGGCGATATTGCAGGCCCGGCTCCTGCCATGCCCAGCTGCGATAAGCGGCGAAATCGCGGCTGGCGTCGAAATCCTGCTGAACGTTGTTGCTCGAGCAGGCGGCGAGCAGCAGCGCGAATGACAGTAGAACGAGGCGGCGCAACATGATGGTTCTCCGTTAGGCATTAACTGGGAGGATAGCCGCTGAGCGCCTTGTGAATAGATTCGCGCAGGGCGGTCTCGCGATCGCGCGGCGAGCCTTTGTCGCTGCCAGTTTCAGCGCTGGCGCTCCACACCGGCTGGCCGTTGCGGGCATCGAACAGGTCGATGCGCACCACCATCACCTCCACTTCGTAGGTGCGTACGATCGGCACGCTGCCGTAGGCACCGTAACCGTTGCGGTAGCCGCCGAAGCCGACACCGCCGTAGGGGTACGGGCCGTAATAGGGGTCGTAAGTGTCATAGTCACGCACCTGGCGCAGGCGTCGTTCCAGGCGCATGTCGGCGCTCACCAGCAGGTCGCCGGTGGCGCCCCGGGCAGGGCGCAGGCCATGTTGGTCGAGGGCGCCACTGACGGCATCGGCAATTTGTGCGGGGTCTGCGTCGGCATTGCCGCTGGGCAGCTGGCCGTCGCGCCAGCTCCAGCTACGGTAGTGCCCATAGTCGCGCGGTGGTGCCGGGTAGGCACTGGCGTCGAAGGTCTTGGCCGCTTGCGCAGGGGCTGGCGGCAGCGGGCGGCTGCTGGCCACATAGGGGTTGCTGGCCTGGCAGGCGGCCAGGGTGAGCGGCAGCAGGGCCAGGCACAACAGACGGTACGGCATGTATCCCTCCCGGAGGGGCGCAGTCAGCGGGGGCGGCACATCCAGTGCAGGTAGCGGCCGAGCCCGGCGAAGCTTGGGTGACGGCGGTGGGCCAGTTCCATTTCCAGCAGGTCGAGCAGCTCGGCCTTGTCCTGGAACTCCTTGGGCATGTAGTCATGGAAGACGCGCACGCCACTTTCGCTTTCGACTTGCCACATCACTTCAAGTTGCGCTTTGAGTTCCCGTGGATCAAGCGGTTTTTGCGGGGTCAGGCTCTGCTTTTCGCCTTCCAGGCGGTTGCTGCGCAACTTGCGGAAATGGCCCTTGAGCAAGTTGCGATAGACCAGCGCGTCGCGGTTGTAGAACGCCAGCGACAGCCAGCCACCTGGGGCAGCCAGCTGATGCAGTACCGGCAGGATGCTTTGCGGTTCGGCCAGCCATTCCAGCACGGCGTGGCACAGCACCAGGTCATAAGGCTCGGTAAGCTGGCCAAGCAGCTCTTGCCAGGGCGCCTGGATGAAGGTTGCCGATTGGCCCGCTTCTGCGAAGCGCGCCCGGGCACCCTCGAGCATGGGGGCGGCAGGTTCGGCCAGCGTTACATCGTGCCCGCGCTGGGCCAGCCACAAGGCCATGTGGCCCAGGCCGGCGCCGATGTCGAGCACCCGCAGTGGCCGATCGGGGAGGGTGTCGGCCAGGTCGGCCTGGAGCACGGCCAGGCGGATCGCACCCTTGGCGCCACCGTAGATTTTTTCGGCGAAGCGTGTGGCCAGTTCATCGAAGTGACGGTCGTTCATCGCGCGAAACGCCTCTCGCTGTCGGCCAGCTTGGCGCGCACCACCTGCTCCATGTCCAGGCCCAGCTCGCTGCACAGCAGCAACAGATAGAGGACCACGTCGCCGACCTCCTGGCCGGCGTGGGCCAGCTGATCCGCGGGCAGCTGGCGCGATTGGTCCTCGCTCAGCCACTGGAAGATTTCCACCAGCTCGGCCATCTCGACGCTGGCGGCCATGGCCAGGTTCTTCGGGCTGTGGAAGCCGCGCCAATCATTGTTGTCGCGGATCTGGTGCAGGCGTTCGGTGAGTTCTTGCAGGTTCATCGGGGTCTGGGTCTCCTAATGCTGCATAGCTTCGGCGCAGGCCCGATGCAAAGCAAGTGCAATCAGGGCGCTAGAGCACGGCCCAGCGCCCGACCATGTGCAGCAATCCACCCTGCCCGTCCAGCCGCAATTCACCCGCCGGCCCCGCTTCGCTGGCACTCAGGACAACCTCCGACGGCAAGCGCACCGGCTTGCGGAACCCCACCTCGAAGCGATAGCCGCTGTTTGGCATGTGCGTACGCAAGGCCGCCAACGCCATGGCATTGCTCCACATGCCGTGGGCGATGGCCTTGGGGAAGCCGAACAGGCGTGCGCTGGCGGCACTCAGGTGAATCGGGTTGTAGTCGCCACAGACCTTGGCGTAGCGCCGGCCGATATCACCGTCGGCGTACCAGCGGGTGACCTCCGCCAGGGCGCCGGGCTCGTTCGCTTCGCCATCGTCCAACTGGCCATCCAGCTTCAGGCCACGCACCAACATGCGGCTGGTTTCACGCCAGAGCAGGCCAAGGCCATCCTCGGCTTCGGTGACCAGGTCAAAAGTGCCACCCTTGGCGTGCGCCTGAAGGTTGTCGGCGTACACCGCAAAGCGCAGCTCGTCGATGCCACCCAGCGGGCGGAGCACGTCGATGCGGTTATGCAGGTGCACCAGCCCGAGCAGCGGGAAGGGGAAGTCGTGGGCAGTCAGCAGTTGCAGTTGCAGGGTGAAGGCCATCACGTGTGGATAAGTGCCCGGCAAGCGGCCATCGTCGGTGAAGTGGCAGAGCCGGCGATAGGCTGCCAGGTTGTCGGGCTGCACGCGCAAGACGCTGCGCAGGCCGCTGGTGGGCAGGGTATCGCCGCTGATCTTGCGTTTGCTGGCGGCGCGCAGGTACAGGCTGGCGCGTGAGTCCGGGCTGTGCAGGTCTTGCCATTGGCGGCTCATGTTCAGGCCCCCATCAATGCCTGGCCGCAGACGCGCAGCACTTGGCCGTTGACCGCGCCGGAGCCCGGCTGGCTGAGCCAGGCGATGGCTTCGGCGACATCCTGCGGGCGCCCGCCCTGGCCCAGTGAGCTCAGGCGCCGGCCGGCCTCGCGCAGGCCGATGGGCATGGCGGCGGTCATGTGCGTTTCGATGAAGCCGGGCGCCACGGCATTGATACTGCCGCCGCGCTCGGCAAGCTTCGCCGCCCAGGCCTCGGCGAAGCCGATCAGGCCGGCCTTGCTCGCGGCATAGTTGGCCTGGCCACGGTTGCCGGCAATGCCGCTGACCGACGCCAGCAGGGTAATACGTGCGTGGTCGCCCAGCGCGCCGCCGTCATACAGGGCCTGAGTCAGCACCTGGGGGGCCTTGAGGTTGACTGCCAGCACCGCGTCCCAGTATTCCGGGGTCATGTTGGCCAGGGTCTTGTCGCGGGTGATGCCGGCGTTGTGCACGACAATGTCGATGCCGTCGGGCAGGGCTTCGAGCAGTTTCGCGGCGGCATCGCTGGCGCAGATGTCCAAGCCCAGGGCCTTGCCACCCAGGCGTGCGGCGAGGGCATCGAGTTCCTGCTGGGCCTGGGGTACGTCGAGCAGCATCACTTCGGCGCCATCACGCGCGAGGGTTTCGGCAATGGCGGCGCCGATACCGCGTGCGGCGCCAGTGACCAGGGCGCGACGGCCACCGAGCGGGCGGGTCCAGTCTTCGACCTGGGTGGCACAGGCCTGCAGGCGCAGGACCTGGCCGGAAACAAAGGCACTTTTGGGGGACAGGAAGAAGCGCAAGGCGCCTTCGAGCTGATCGTCTGCACCCGCGCCCACATACAACAACTGCGCGGTGGCGCCATTACGCAGCTCTTTGGCCAGCGAACGGCTGAAGCCTTCCAGGGCGCGCTGAGCGACGCTGGCGAGCGGGTCGTCGAGGGATTCTGGTGTACGCCCGAGGATCACCACGTGGGCACAGGAGGCGAGGCTGCGCAGCAAAGGCTGGAAGAATTCGCGCAACTGCTTCAGCTGGTCGCTGTCGGACAGATGGCTGGCATCGAACACCACGGCCTTGAGCTTCGGCCCCAGGCCGGCGACCCAGGCGGGCGCCTGCAGGCCGTCACCATTGAAGCTGTACAGCGCTTCGGTCAGGCGCGGGGCGATGGCCTCGACCTGGTTCGCCAGTGGCCCGCCGCCCAGCACCAGCGCGCCCTCCACCGGGCGCAGGCGGCCTGCCTGCCAGCGCTCCAGCGGCGCCGGGCGCGGCAGGCCAAAGGTGTCGACGAGGCGGCGCCCGAGGTTGGAGTTGGCAAAGCCGAGATAGCGATCGCTCATGTGCGGGTCTCCCTGAAGGCAAGCTTGCAAGTGTGGACCAACTTTGTGGCAAGGTCGTTCGAATGCGGTAAAAACACCTAGGCTGTACGGATCAAATGGTTTCAGGAGGAACAAGCGCATGCGTTCAACTCGCCGGGTCGCGATCCTGGGCGGCAATCGTATTCCCTTCGCCCGCTCCAACGGCGCCTACGCCACCGCCAGCAACCAGGCGATGCTGACTGCAGCGCTGGAAGGCCTGATCGAGCGTTATCGCCTGCACGGGCTGCGCCTGGGTGAAGTGGTGGCAGGGGCAGTGCTCAAGCACTCGCGGGACATGAGCCTGGCCCGCGAATGCGTGCTCGGCTCGCGCCTGGCGCCGCAGACGCCGGCCTACGACATTCAGCAGGCCTGTGGTACCGGGCTGGAAGCGGCGCTGCTGGTGGCCAACAAGATTGCCCTCGGGCAGATCGACTGTGGCATCGCCGGTGGCGTGGACACCACGTCCGATGCCCCCATCGGCGTTAACGAAGGGCTGCGGCGCATCCTCTTGCAGGCCAATCGCGGCAAAACCTTGGCGGAGCGGCTCAAACCGTTCCTGCAATTGCGCCCAAGCCACCTGAAACCCGATCTGCCGCGCAATGGCGAACCCCGCACCGGGCTGTCGATGGGCGAACATTGCGAACGCATGGCGCAAACCTGGGGGATTGACCGCGCCGAGCAGGACGCGCTGACGCTGCACAGTCACCAGCAACTGGCGGCCTCCTACAGCGAGGGCTGGCAGAATGACCTGCTGACGCCCTTCCTGGGCCTCAGCCGCGACAACAACCTGCGCACTGACCTGACCCTGGAGCAACTGGCCAGGCTTCAGCCGTCATTCGACCGCAGCGGCCTGGGCACCTTGACGCCGGGCAACTCCACACCATTGACCGATGGCGCCTCGATGGTGCTGCTTGGCAGCGAGCAATGGGCACAGCAGCAGGGCCTGCCGGTGCTGGCTTACCTGGTCGATGGCGAAACCGCCGCTGTGGATTTCGTCAGCGGCCGCGAGGGGCTGCTGATGGCGCCGGTGTACGCAGTGCCACGCCTGTTGGCGCGCAATGGCCTGACCTTGCAGGACTTCGACTACTACGAAATCCACGAAGCCTTCGCGGCACAGGTGTTATGCACCTTGAAAGCCTGGGAAGATGCCGAATATTGCCGGGAGAAGCTGGGGCTTGAGGCACCGCTGGGTGCCATCGATCGCAGCAAGCTCAACGTCAAAGGCAGCTCGTTGGCGGCAGGGCACCCATTCGCCGCCACCGGTGGGCGGATATTGGCAAACCTGGCGAAGTTGCTGGCCACGGCAGGGAAAGGACGTGGCTTGATCTCCATCTGTGCAGCGGGTGGGCAAGGGGTGACGGTGATCGTCGAGCGCTAACGAAGGGCGGTAGCGATCTCTGTTAGGCTTGTCTGTTCAGAACTACAAGAATTCGCTATGCAGACGATCGGACACCCCCGTGCCATTCCAGCCCTGGACCAGTTACCCAGGCCACTGTATGCCCGCGCCGAAAGCCTCGGCGCCGGCTCTTGGACGACTCGCCACAGCCACGACTGGGTGCAGTTTTCCTACGCCATCAGTGGCGTATTGGGGGTGTATACCGACGATGGCAGCTACTTCGCCCCGCCACAGTGGGGCGTGTGGATTCCGGCTGATGCCGAACATGAAGTGGTCACCTCCGGGCAGGCCGAAATGCGCAGCCTGTATATCCGCCGTGATGCCTGCCCATGGGCGCCGGCGCAATGTCGGGTCCTGGAGGTGACAGCGCTGGCGCGGGAGCTGATCAAGCAGTTCTGCCTGTTCCCGGCTGAATATGCCGAGGGTGACAGTGTCGAAGGGCGCCTGGTGGCCGTGTTGCTCGATCAGTTGCGGACCTTGCCTGAAGTGGGTTTTTCGCTGCCGCTGCCGCGGCATCCGGGGCTGTTGGCGTTGTGCAACGGGCTGATTGCCGCGCCGGACCAGGTCCAGACGTTGCAGCAGTGGGCGGTGCAGTTGGGGTGTTCGGAGAAGACCTTGATGCGGCTGTTCCAGCGCGAGACCGGGTTGAGCTTTCGCAACTGGCGCCAGCGGATGCGGTTGCTGTCGTCGCTGGCCTTGCTGGAGGCGGGGGAGAGTGTGACCGAGGCGGCGTTGGGCTGTGGGTATGATTCGACTTCGGCCTACATTGCAGCCTTCAAGCAGCTGTTCGGCGCGACCCCCGGGGAACTGAAGCTTTGAGGTTGCCTGTTCTGGCCCTATCGCCGGCTTGCCGGCGATAGGGCCAGAACAGGCTGCCGATCAGGTGCGGAAGCGACGCACCAGCGAATCCAGTTCATTGGACAGCCCGGCCAGGCTCTCGGAGTCCTGGCGCGCCGCCTGGGCCAGTTCCGCCACCAACTGCGCATCGCCATGAATCTGGCTGATATGGCGGTTGATGTCCTCGGCCACCTGATGCTGTTCTTCCGCCGCCGTGGCGATCTGCGTGTTCATGTCGCGGATGATGTCCACCGACTCGCGGATCTGCCCGAAGCTGTCACGGGCCAGGCCAATGCGGCTGACAGACTGCTGCGACACTTCCAGGCTGGCATGCATCTGCTCGGCCACTTCGGCGGTGCGGCTGGCCAGGTTGCCCAGCAAACCGTCGATTTCGGCCGTGGAGTCGGCGGTGCGCTTGGCCAGTGCCCGCACCTCGTCGGCCACCACGGCAAAGCCACGGCCTTGTTCGCCGGCCCGGGCCGCCTCGATGGCTGCGTTGAGTGCCAGCAGGTTGGTCTGTTCGGCAATCGAGCGGATGGTGCCGAGAATCGACTGGATGGCGTTGCTGTCGCGCTCCAGTTGCTGGATTGACTGGGCCGACTGCTCAATCTCCTGGCTCAGGCGGTCGACGCTGCTGACTGCTGCGTCGATCTGTTGCTGGCCTTCGCGGGCTTGCTGCTGGCCACTGTCGGCCGATTGCGCAGCCTGGCTGCAGGAGCGGGCGACTTCGTTGGCGGTGGCGACCATTTCGTGGAACGCGGTGGAGACCATGTCCACCGCTTCACGCTGGCGCCCGGCAGCCTCGGCCATGTCGCTGGAGACCCGGGTGGAGCTGCTGGAGGTGCTGAGGATCTTGCTGGCGGCCGAACCGATATGCTGGATCAGGCTGCGGATGGCGCCCAGGAACTGGTTGAACCAGTTGGCCAGTTGCGCGGTTTCGTCGCGCCCGCGCACGTCCAGATTACGGGTCAGGTCGCCTTCGCCCTGGGCAATGTCTTCCAGGCCGCTGGTGACGCTGTTGATCGGGCGCACGATGAGTTTGGCGAAGGCGGCGCCGACCACGGCGAACAGTGCCGCCAGTACCAGTGCGATGGCGCCGATCAGCCAGGTCAGGCGGGTGGTGGTCTGCATCACTTCGCCTTGCTGGATCAGGCCGATGAAGGTCCAGCCCAGCTTCTCGTCAGGGTAGACGTTGGCCATGTAGCGCTCGCCGTTGATCTCGACCTCGACCAGGCCCTTGCCGGCCTTGGCCAGTTCGGCGTATCCGTCGCCGAAGCTGGCCAGTTGCTTGAAGTTGTGGCTGGCATCGCGTGGGTCGACCATCACGTTGCCGTTGTTTTCCACCAGCATCAGGTAGCCGCTTTCGCCCAGCTTGATCTGCTTGACGATCTCGGTCAGGCCCTTGAGCGACACGTCGATGTTGACCACGCCACCGGGGTTGCCGAGCTGGTTGGCGACGGCGCGCACGGTGCTGATCAGCACGGCATCGTCGGCAGCCCAGTAATAGGCGCCAGTGCGCACCGTCTTGCCCGGGTTGGCCATGGCCAGCTGGTACCAGGGACGCGGGCGCGGGTCATAGTTGACGAACTTCTGCCCGCCCGGCCAGCCGACATAGCCACCGTCATTCACCCCGTAGGCTACGTAGGCGTAGCCTGGGTGGGTTTCTGCCAGGCGAGTGAAAAATTCCAGCAGTTGCTTGTCCTGATCGCCCAGTTCGTAGGACGGGTTGGCGCTCATGAACTTGTTCAGGTTGTTGCCCGTGGCCGCCACCATCGGTTGGGAGGCCAGGTAGTCGACGTTCTGGTCGATGCCCTGGAAGAAGATGTTCATCGCGTTGCTGACCTGGCGGATTTCCCGGCTGCTGCTGTCGAGGAAACCGTCACGGGCTTCGCCGCGCAGGTTGATCACCACCAAGGTGGCCACGAGGACGATGGGCAAGCCCGCGATAATCGCGAAGGCCCATGTCAGTTTCTGTTTGATGTTCATCGACGCTCCCGGGGTTTGTTTTTTTGCACGCGAGGCAGGTAGCAACTACATCGGCAGCATCCGGGGATTTTTTAGTGAAAGTGCCCGTATTTGTTGGGCAAAGTCGCATTTGGCGACTATTCGGTCGGCATTGGGCTAATATGGCATACCAAAAGTTTGCGGCGTACTGATGTCAGCACGCCGCAGGCTTTCAATGGCAGCATCCTGCGCCATTGGCCAGGTCTTTCAGAATCGGGCAGTCCGGGCGGTCATCCCCCTGGCAGTGGGCAACCAGATCACCCAGGGTGTCACGCAAGCTCACCAGCTCCTCGATACGCCGATTCAGCTCATCGATATGCTGCATGGCCAGCGCCTTGACGTCGGCGCTGGCACGCCCGCGGTCCTGCCACAGGGTCAGCAGCTTGCCCACTTCTTCCAGGGAAAACCCGAGGTCACGGGAGCGCTTGATGAAGGCCAGGCTGTGCAAGTCCTCGGCCTGGTACAAGCGGTAGCCGCTGTCGCTGCGGGTGGCCGGCTTGAGCAGGCCGATGGATTCGTAATAGCGGATCATCTTGGTGCTGAGCCCGCTGCGGCGGGCGGCCTGGCCAATGTTCATCGGGCCTCCTGCGAGGTGTTGGTGGGTTTCCAGGTCTTCAGCCACAAGGCATTGCTGACCACGCTGACGCTGGACAGCGCCATGGCGGCGCCGGCCAGTACCGGGTTGAGATAGCCCAGCGCGGCCAGGGGAATGCCGATCAGGTTATAGATGAAGGCCCAGAACAGGTTCTGGCGGATTTTCGCATAAGTCTTGCGGCTGATTTCCAGCGCGGCGGGCACCAGGCGCGGGTCGCCGCGCATCAGGGTGATGCCGGCAGCCTGCATGGCCACGTCGGTGCCACCGCCCATGGCGATGCCGATGTCGGCAGCGGCCAGGGCCGGGGCATCGTTGATGCCGTCGCCGACCATCGCTACCACGCCGCTCTTTTTCAGGGCGGCCACGGTGGCGGCCTTGTCGGCCGGCAATACTTCGGCGTACACGTCGTCGATGCCGAGGGCATCGGCCACCACCTTGGCGCTGCCGCGGTTGTCGCCGGTCAGCAGGTGGCTGCTGATGTGGCGGGCGTGCAGGGCGGCGATGGCCTGCCCGGCACCGGGTTTGAGGCTGTCGCCGAAGGCGAACAGGCCGAGTACGCGAGGCGCTGTGCCACGTTCGATGAGCCACGACAGCGTGCGGCCTTCGGCTTCCCAGGCTTGAGCGCTGGCAGCCAGCTCGCCAGGTTGCAGATTGCTTTCATCGAGCAGGCGACGGTTGCCCAGCGCCAGTTCGCGACCTTCCACGCGCCCGGCAATGCCGCGACCGGTGAGTGACTGGCTGTCAGTCACGACGGGTACCTCCAGGCCTTGCTCGGCGCAGGCATCCAGCACCGCCTTGGCCAACGGATGCTCGCTGCCGCGCTGCAGGGCACCGGCTAGGCGATGCAGGTTGGCGCCATTACCGTCCAGTGCCTGGCTGTGGACCACCCGCGGGCTGCCGGAGGTGAGGGTGCCGGTCTTGTCGAATACCACACGATCGACCGCATGGGCACGCTCCAGCGCTTCGGCGTCCTTGATCAGGATGCCGTGGCGGGCAGCGACACCGGTGCCGGCCATGATTGCTGCTGGCGTGGCCAGGCCCAGGGCGCAGGGGCAGGCGATCACCAGCACGGCGACCGCATTGATCAGCGCGGTCTCCAGCGGCGCACCGGCCAGCCACCAGCCAATCAAGGTGAGCAGTGCCAGCACCAGCACGGCGGGCACGAATACCTGGCTGACCCGATCGACCAGCTTCTGGATCGGCGCCTTGGCCGCTTGTGCGTCTTCGACCAGGCGGATGATCCGGGCCAGCACGGTTTCCGTACCCAGCGCCTGGGTACGTACCAGCAGCCGGCCTTCGCCGTTGATTGCCCCCCCGGTGACGCTGTCGCCGGGTTGTTTGGCTACCGGCAGGCTTTCGCCGCTGATCAGTGCTTCGTCAGCGTGGCTGCTGCCTTCTTCCACCGTGCCGTCGACCGGGAAGCGTTCGCCAGGCTTGACCAGTACCAGGTCGCCGAGGCGCAGCTGGGCAATCGCCACGTCTTCTTCGCGGCCGTCGATGACGCGCACGGCACGCTCAGGGCGCAGCGCTTCGAGGGCGCGGATGGCGCTGGCGGTCTGGCGCTTGGCCCGGCTTTCGAGGTATTTGCCCAGCAGTACCAGGGCGATGACTACCGCCGAAGCTTCGAAGTAAAGGTGGGGGGCCATTCCGGCTGGGGCCTTGGCCCATTGGTACAGGCTCAGGCCATAACCCGCACTGGTGCCCAGGGCGACCAGCAGGTCCATGTTGCCGGCACCGGCCCGCACGGCTTTGTAGGCGGCTTTGTAGAAGCGTGCGCCGAGCACGAACTGCACCGGGGTGGCCAGCGCGAACTGCACCCAGGCGGGCAGCATCCAGTGCAGGCCGAATGGCTGCACCAGCATCGGCAGCACCAAGGGCAGGGCCAGCAACAGCGCGGCAGCGACGGCCAGGCGTTCGTTGCGCAGGCGCCGTTGCGCAGCCTGCTGATCATCCTTGGCCGCTTGCGGCAGGCTGGCGCTGTAACCGGCTTTTTCGACAGCGGCTATCAGCAGCGCGTCGTCGAGCGCCTGCAGCACTTCAAGGTGAGCACGTTCGCTGGCCAGGTTGACGCTGACCTGTTCGACCCCAGGCAGCTTGCCAAGCGCGCGCTCGACACGGCCGACGCAGCTGGCGCAGGTCATGCCGCCGATCTGCAGTTCCACGGTTCGGGTCGGCACGCCATAGCCGGCGCCACGCACGGCTTCGACCAAGGCTGGCAGGCTGTCGGCCGGGGCCTGGACCCTGGCCTGTTCGGTGGCGAGGTTGACGCTGACCTGATCAGCGCCGCTGACTTTGCGCAGGGCGCGCTCGACACGGCCAGCGCAGCTGGCGCAGGTCATGCCGGAGATCGGCAGGTCGAATGTGGTAGATGCAGGCATGACGCTCCTCCTTGGCAGGGCTTCAGCATCAGCATCAACCTTGCCACACAGGGAAGGTCAATAGCCCAGGCTGGCTCGCTTCAACTCAAGGCCATTGTGGCCCATGGCGATGCGGTACTTACTGATCTGGCCCGCTTGCAGGTTGAGTCGCGTGCTGCGTTGGTCCTCGATGCCTGGAGCACAGCCGGGCATCTGCCCGGGCAGCAGGCGCAAGCGCACGTCGACCGGGCCGGGCGGCAGGTTGAAGGACGTGGACTGTTCCTGGAATACGCGGCCGGAGAGCTGATCGTTGAGGTACACGCCGATTTCGCAGCTGGTAGCCACTTCCAGGCGTTCCCGGGAAATGATCAGTACGCTGTAGTCCGAATTGCCCTCGGCGCTGGCCGGTGGCACGGCGGCCAGCGCGGCCAACAGCCCGACAACGCCCACTGCTGTCCTGAACATGAAGAATCTCCTGCTTGCACAAATCGTCAAAGGCGCAGCTTGGCTGAGGACCGCGCGGATTTCCAGCCCGGCCGTTGCACGCAGAACTTGACCTTGCCCCGATGGCAAGCTTGAAACTGCGTCAAACCCTGAAGGAGGCAGTACCCATGCAAGTGTTCAATGTTCAAGGCATGACCTGTGGCCATTGCGTGAAAGCAGTGACGCGCGCGGTACAGGAACAGGATGCGCAGGCGACGGTGGAAGTCGATCTGCCTGGCAAGAAAGTGCGCGTGCAAAGCTCGCTGGCCGCTGAGCAGGTGCTGGCGGCTATTCGCGAGGAAGGCTACCAGGCTGAAGTGGCCTGAGCCGAAGGGGCCGCAATGCGGCCCTGTTTTGTTGCAAATGTTTTCATGCTGAGGGTGGCCACTGCAGGTAGACTTAGCAGCTTGCTTAGCCTGCTATGGATTCCTGATGAACCTGCGAATGGTGCTGATTCTGGGCGCACTGAGTGCGTTCGGGCCCTTGGCGATCGACTTCTACCTGCCCGCCTTCCCGGCTATGGCGCAGGCGTTCGCCACCGATGAAAAACATGTACAGGCCACCCTGGCGGCCTACTTCCTCGGCTTGTCGATCGGCCAACTGGCCTACGGGCCGGTGGCGGACCGCTTCGGCCGGCGCAAGCCGCTGCTGTTCGGTGTGGCGCTGTTCACCCTGGCCTCGCTGGCCTGTGCCTACGCCCCCAACCTCGACACTTTGATCGTGGCGCGCTTTGTCCAGGCACTGGGCGGTTGTGCCGGCATGGTGCTGTCGCGGGCCATTGTCAGTGACAAGTGCGACCCGGTGGCATCGGCCAAGGTGTTCTCGCAGTTGATGCTGGTGATGGGCCTGGCACCCATCCTTGCGCCGATGCTGGGCGGAGTGCTGGTGAACGTGGCCGGTTGGCAGTCGATTTTCCTGGCGCTGAGCCTGTTCAGCGCTGCCAGCCTGCTGGCGGTAAGCCTGGGCCTGCCGGAGAGCCTGCCGGCGAACATGCCGCGCCAGCCGCTGTCAGGTGCAGTGCGCCAGTACCTGCGGTTGTTGGCTGATCGTGTGTTCATCGGCCACGCCTTGACTGGCGGTATCGCCATTGCCGGGATGTTTGCCTACATCGCCGGTTCGCCTTTCGTATTCATCAAGCTCTATGGCGTACCCGCGGAGCACTATGGCTGGCTGTTCGGTAGCAACGCAGCCGGCTTCATACTGGTAGCCCAGGTCAACGCGCGCTTGCTGGCCAAGCGAGGGCCGGCATTCCTGTTGGTACGGGCGGTCTGGCTCTACCTGGCAGCAGGGCTGGTACTGCTGGGCGTGGCAGCTCTGCGCCCGGCGCAGTTGTGGCCATTGCTGGTGCCGCTGTTCGTCTGCATTGCCAGCTTGGGTTGCATCATCCCCAACGCGTCGGCCTGCGCCATGAGTGGCCAGGGCGCGCGAGCAGGCAGCGCGTCGGCGCTGATGGGCTGCCTGCAGTTCAGCGTCGCAGCCGGTGCGGCGTCGCTGGTCGGCGTGCTGCATGACGGCAGTGCGGTGCCCATGACCTTGGTGATCAGCCTGTGCGGAGCGCTGGTGGTCAGTGTCGCGCTGTTGACCCGGCATTTACAGGCCACGCGTCCAGCATAAGCGGGTGAGGTGCCCGCAGGCGGGTTTCCAGGGTGGCGACGAAGGCACGTGCTTCTGCCTCGCTGCGGAAACTCACCACATGCTGGTCGAGCCTCACTTGCCAAGGGCAGTTGGGGTTGCGGTTCGACGCACTGACGACAATCTTCATTGCGGCATACCTCCGATTGGGGGGGAGCGGGTCAAGTGTAGCGCTGCAGTCACCGGGCGCCATGACTTGGGTATGTGTCCTGACTGGCGGTCTGGGCACCGTTCCCAGTGGCCTGTCAGACGATTCCAAGGCACATGCCTGGATTGTTGTGGAAGCTTCGCTTTGATTTGCGCTACTTAAGGAAGCGCGCTGTCAGCAGAGTCGCTGCACACTCTGGGCCATCCTTCCTCATGCCCTGTATTTTCCTTTCTGCACCACGTTGTGGCGACTTTGACTTGCGTGAGGGTTGCCCCACCCAACGCCGAATGCGCCTGTCCGAGCAAATGCAGGACTGCCGGAAGGGGCACGGGTGCGGCTTATACTGGCCCTTGGCAGTTTGCTTGAGAGGCGATCAGCGTAGCCAAGGCTGGCCTCTGGAAACCAGACGTGATCATGCGGGGAGATACAGGGACATGAATGCAGTCAGCAGTATCAGTCAGATTGCCGGCCTGATGGCCGACCCCAAGCGTAGCGCGATGTTGTGGGCGCTAATCGATGGCACACCACGGCCGACCGATGAACTGGCAATGATGGCCGGCCTGACCGCGTCGTCGGCCTGTGCCCACCTTTCGTTGCTGTCTTCGGCCGGCCTGCTCAGGCTTGAGGCTCGCGGGCGCAAGCGCTACTTCAGGCTCGCGACACCTCAGGTGGGCGTTGCTGTCGAAGCGCTGGCCAGCGTCCAGCTGGCGTCGGAAAGGGGGCCGCGTACGGAGGTGCTGCAGCTGCCGATGTCGATGCGCAGGGCACGTCGCTGTGGCGAACACCTGGGCGGCGAGCTGGCGGGTGAGCTGTATCACCGGCTGGTGGTGGCGGGCTGGCTGGAGGGCAGCGAGCGGGAACTGATGGTCAGTGAGGAGGGGCGAACGCAGCTGGCGGCCATTGGCGTCTACATCGACGCGCTGGCGTCGCGGCGGCACTGTGTGATCTGCCATTGCAATGAATGGAGCGACCAAGGGCCACACCTGGGCGGCAGCCTTGGTCAGGCATTGCTCAAACTGTTTTTGCAGTCTGGCTGGATACGCGAGCCTGAGGGCACGCGGGTACTGCAGATTTCTGCCGAGGGTGTGCAGCAGATCAACTGTATAGCCCGCGTGAGCACCTTGCAGGTCGGTTGACGGCTTCAGACCAGGCGAGCATCCAGGCTGTTTTGCGCCAGGCGGCGGGCCTGGTCTTCGGTCATGCCCAGGTGGGTGTGCAGGGCATGGAAGTTCTCGGTGACGTAACCGCCGAAGTAGGCCGGGTCGTCCGAGTTCACCGTCACCTTAACGCCACGCTCGAGCATGTCGAGGATGTTGTGCTGGCTCATGTGGTCGAACACGCAGAGCTTGGTGTTCGACAACGGGCAGACAGTCAGTGGGATCTGTTCGTCGATGATGCGCTGCATCAGGCGTTCGTCTTCGATCGCGCGTACGCCGTGGTCGATGCGCTTGATCTTCAGCAGGTCGAGGGCCTCCCAGATGTACTCGGGTGGGCCTTCCTCACCGGCGTGGGCTACGGCTACGAAGCCTTCGCTGCGGGCACGGTCGAACACACGCTGGAACTTGCTGGGCGGGTGACCCATTTCCGAGCTGTCCAGGCCGACGGCGATGAACGCGTCGCGGAAGGGCAGGGCCTGGTCGAGGGTCTTTTGCGCTTCGTCTTCGCTGAGGTGGCGCAGGAAGCTGAGGATCAGGCCACTGCTGATACCCAGTTGCTCGCGACCGTCCTTCAGAGCCTGGTTGATGCCATTGAGCACGACTTCGAACGGGATGCCGCGGTCGGTGTGAGTCTGCGGATCGAAGAAGGGTTCGGTGTGGATGACATTCTGCGCCTTGCAGCGTTGCAGGTAGGCCCAGGTCAGGTCGTAGAAGTCCTGCTCGGTGCGCAGCACGTCCGCGCCCTGGTAATACAGGTCGAGGAATTCCTGCAGGTTGTTGAAGGCGTAGGCGCTGCGCAGGGTTTCCACGTCGTTCCACGGCAGGGCGATCTTGTTGCGCTCGGCCAGGGCGAACAGCAGTTCGGGTTCCAGCGAGCCTTCAAGGTGCAGGTGCAGTTCTGCCTTGGGCAGGGCATTCAGCCAGTCATACATAGGGGGAATGTCTCGAATCAGGTACGGTTGCCGCCATTCTACAGGGCCTGGCCGGGCATTGCGCCCGGCCGGTCGGTATTCACCTCACCAGGTGAGCGACTCGCCCTTGTAGTTGATGAAGCGCAGGCCACCGTGGCCGCTTTGCGCCTTGATCTGTTCGAGCATGCCACGGGTGCTGGTGAGCACGTCGATTTCGGCGTTTTCGCCACCCATGTCGGTCTTCACCCAGCCCGGGTGCATGGCCAGCACGCACAGGTCGGGGCGTTGCAGCTCGACCACGAAGCTGTTGATCATCGAATTGAGCGCGGCCTTGCTGGCCTTGTACAGGCAGACCTCGCCACCGTCGGGGATGGTCACGCTGCCAAGGATCGAGCTCATGAACGCCAGCACGCCGCTGCCTTCACGTACCTGGCCGGCCAGGCGGCGGGCGACGCGGATCGGCGCCACGGCGTTGGTCATGAACAGCTCACCGATGGCCTGGGTTTGCACGATTTCCAGGTCTTGCGGCAAGGGGCCCATGACGCCGGCGTTGACGAACACCAGGTCGAAAACCTCCCCCTGCAGGCGCTGTTTGAGCCCGTCGAGTTGGGCGGTGTCGTTCATTTCCAGTTGTTCGATGCGGACACCCGGTACATCGGCGAGGGCGCCGGGCTGCTGAGGGTTACGCACGGTGGCCGTGATGTTCCAGCCGTCCTCGTGCAGACGTTGCACCAGACCAAGGCCTAGCCCGCGGGAAGCGCCGATGATGAGGGCAGTTCTAGAAGATGCCATAGGAACATTCCTTTATCGGTGTGGGAAAAAGGAATTGAGCATAGTGCAGAGTTGGCGAGCGCGCCTCGGATACTTCGCGGCTGGTTAAAAAATGTACAGGCTCGTCAGGCCGTGAGCGGGCGGGCGCTTGGCTTGTTGGCTAACGGGTTATCCACAGGCTGATCCACAGTAAATGTGTGCAAGCAGGGCGTCGTTCGTTTTGCAACAGCCCTGACACATTGGGGATAAGTCTCAAAGGTTCAGTTGCTTGCGGCTGTCATCAAACAGTGATCAAAATATGCTCAATGCTCTGCAGGCCCTGCGGTACTTGGGCTGCAACGGAGTGCCCCAAGCTTATCCACAGGCCAGCCCACAGTTGTTGTGGGCAAACTTCAGCGTGCTTCGAGGATGATTCGGCCGCGGCTCAGGTCGGCCAGTTGCTGTTGCAGGGCCGGAACGTAAGCTGCGCCCACGGCAATCTGCAGGTCGACGCCGTTGGCGGTGAATTGTTCATCCAGCACCAGGCCATCCACGTCGGCCAGGCGCAGTTTCACCAGGGCCAGTTCGCTGAAGGTGCAACTGCAGGTGTATTCGCTGCGCTGGATCAGCAGCCGTTTGGGCGCCTGTTGCAGGCACTTGTTGGCGCCACCGCCGTAGGCGCGTGCCAGCCCGCCGGTGCCCAGCTGGATGCCGCCGTACCAGCGAATCACCAGCACCACCACCTGGTCGCAGTCCTGTGCTTCGATGGCCGCCAGGATCGGCCGCCCGGCGGTACCACCTGGCTCGCCATCGTCATTGCTGCGGTATTGCCCGCCGATCTTCCACGCCCAGCAGTTGTGGGTGGCGGCCAGGTCGCTGTGGCGTTCGATGAAGCTCATCGCCTCGGCGGCACTGTTGATCGGGCCGGCGAGGGTGATGAAGCGGCTCTTGCGGATTTCCTCGCGAAATTCGCAGAGGTCGAGCAGGGTAGAAGGCATAGATGAACGTCAGGCACCCAGCGTGATGCCGCACCCCTTGAGAATGATGTGGATAAGGTTGTTGCTGGCATCTTCCATGTCTTGCTTGGTCAGGCGGCTGCGGCCGGTGACCTGGCAGATCTGGGTGGCGAAGTCGGCATAGTGCTGGGTGCTGCCCCACAGCAGGAAGATCAGGTGCACCGGGTCGACCGGGTCCATCTTGCCGGCGTCGATCCAGGCCTGGAACACGGCGGCCCGGCCGCGGAACCATTCGCGGTAGTCGGCGCTGAAGTATTCGGTCAGGCAGGTGCCGCCGCTGATCACTTCCATCGCGAAGATGCGCGAGGCCTGCGGGTTGCGCCGGGAGAACTCCATCTTGGTGCGGATATAGTGGCTCAGCGCCTCGCCCGGGTCGTCCTCGACGCTCAGGGCGTTGAAGGTGCTGTCCCACAGCTCGATGATGTTGCTTAGCACGGCAATGTACAGGCCAAGCTTGTTGGTGAAGTAGTAATGCAGGTTGGCCTTGGGCAAGCCGGCTTTCAGCGCGATGGTGTTCATGCTGGTGCCTTTGAACCCATGGCGGGCGAATTCGTCTTCGGCGGCCTGGATGATGGCCTGTTCGTTCTTCTGGCGGATGCGGCCGGCGGGCTTGCCCGAGGCGGCGAGGCGATGCGCAGGGACTTCTAGGGTCATGGACGATTCCGGACAGGTCTGTGGCAACGAATGTCGGACAAGATTACCTGCCTGTGCTGGCGTGACAAGCCTTAGCGTCAGAAGCTGGCATCAACGTGTCGCAGCCAGGCTTTCCAGGAAGCTTTCCAGCACCAGGTTCGGCCGCCGCCCTTTGCGCGTGACCCAGCTCAGGCTCAGGTCATAGAAGCGTTGCGCAGGCTTGAGTGCACGCAGGCGACCTTGCTGGACCCAGAAGGTGGCGTAGTGGTCGGGCAGGTAGCCGATATAGCGGCCGGTGAGGATCAGGAACGCCATGCCTTCGCGGTCCGAGGCACTGGCGGTGCAGTTGAGCGCCTGGTAGTGCGCCTGGATTTCCGCGGGCAGGCGGAAGGTCGGCGCGATCGCTTCCTGGCTGTTGAGGCGGTCATCGTCGATCTGCTGGTTGTCGGCGTAGAACAAGGGGTGGCCAACCGCGCAATAGAGCTGTGACCGTTCGCTGTACAGCGGTTGGTATTCCAGGCCGGACAGAGGGCTGGTCTGGGGGACCACGCCGACGTGCAGGCTGCCGTCCAGTACCCCTTGCTCGACCTGGCTGGGGGCGATCATGCGGATCTGGATGCGCACATCCGGGCCGCGGTCCTTGAGCTCGGCCAACGCATGGGTAATGCGCATGTGCGGCAGGGTGACCAGGTTGTCGGTCAGGCCGATGTTGAGCTCGCCGCGCAAGTGCTGGTGCAGGCCGTTGACTTCGGTACGGAAGGTCTCCAGCGCACTGAGCAACTGCAGCGCCGAGTGATAGACCTCGCGGCCTTCCTCGGTCAGCGAGAAACCGGCACGACCACGCTGGCACAGGCGCAAGCCCAGGCGTTGTTCGAGGTCGTTCATCTGCTGGCTGATGGCCGAGCGGCCGATCCCCAGCACGTTCTCGGCCGCCGAGAAGCCGCCGCATTCAACCACGCTTCGGTAGATTTTCAGCAGGCGAATGTCGAAATCACTGACTTGCGCGAGAGGGTCGGGGCGTCGGCTCATAAGTTTAGTCTTGCGCTACCTGAAGATTAGAAATGTAGGCTTTTTCAGACTTTATCCGCGTGCGAATTTAGCTGCAACAACATCCATCGTTGCCTAATCGTCTTCCGAGGAACTGCCGATGAACATGCCCGAAACCGCTGCCACCGGTATCGCCAGCCAGCTGAAGCTGGACGCCCACTGGATGCCCTACACCGCCAACCGTAACTTCCAGCGCGACCCGCGCCTGATCGTGGCGGCAGAAGGCAACTACCTGGTCGATGACAAGGGGCGCAAGATCTTCGACGCCCTGTCTGGCCTGTGGACCTGTGGCGCCGGGCATACCCGCAAGGAAATCACCGAAGCGGTCGCGCGCCAGCTCGGTACCCTGGATTACTCCCCGGCGTTCCAGTTCGGCCACCCGCTGTCGTTCCAGCTTGCCGAGAAGATTACCGAGCTGACCCCGGGCGACCTCAATCACGTCTTCTATACCAACTCTGGCTCCGAGTGCTGCGACACCGCGCTGAAGATGGTGCGTGCCTACTGGCGCCTGAAAGGCCAGGCCACCAAGACCAAGATCATTGGCCGTGCCCGTGGTTACCACGGGGTGAACATTGCCGGCACCAGCCTGGGTGGCGTCAACGGCAACCGCAAGATGTTCGGCCAGTTGCTGGACGTCGACCACCTGCCTCACACCGTGCTGCCAGTTAACGCCTTCTCCAAAGGCATGCCGGAAGAGGGCGGTATTGCCCTGGCAGATGAAATGCTCAAGCTGATCGAACTGCACGATGCCTCGAACATCGCCGCGGTGATCGTCGAGCCGCTGGCGGGTTCCGCCGGCGTGTTGCCGCCGCCGAAGGGGTACCTGAAGCGCCTGCGTGAAATCTGCACCCAGCACAATATCCTGCTGATCTTCGACGAAGTGATCACCGGCTTTGGCCGCATGGGCGCCATGACCGGTTCCGAGGCCTTTGGTGTCACCCCTGACCTGATGTGCATCGCCAAGCAGGTCACCAACGGTGCCATCCCGATGGGGGCGGTCATCGCCACCAGCGAGATCTACCAGACCTTCATGAACCAGCCGACCCCGGAATATGCGGTGGAATTCCCCCACGGCTACACCTACTCGGCTCACCCGGTAGCCTGCGCCGCCGGTCTCGCCGCGCTCGACCTGCTGCAGAAGGAGAGCCTGGTGCAGTCGGCTGCCGAACTGGCACCGCACTTCGAGAAGCTGCTGCATGGCGTGAAGGGCACCAAGAACATCGTCGACATCCGTAACTACGGCCTGGCCGGCGCGATCCAGATCGCTGCCCGCGATGGTGATGCGATCGTGCGTCCTTACGAAGCGGCCATGAAGCTGTGGCAAGCCGGCTTCTATGTGCGTTTCGGTGGCGACACCTTGCAGTTCGGCCCAACCTTCAATACCCAGCCGCAGGAACTGGACCGCCTGTTCGACGCGGTCGGCGAAGCCCTGAACCAGATCGACTGATCTTTCCGCTTTTGACGTAGGGCGCGTGACCCATCACGCGCCTGCCTCAACCTTCTTTATCTGGAGTTTTGCATGAGCATTGTTCAGCACCTGATCCACGGCGAACTGGTTACCAAGGGTGAGCGCACCGCCGATGTCTTCAACCCCTCCACCGGCCAGGCGGTACGCAAGGTCGAGCTGGCCAGCCGTGCGACCGTGCAGGAAGCCATTGACTCGGCCAAGGCTGCCTTCCCGGCCTGGCGCAACACCCCACCGGCCAAGCGTGCCCAGGTGATGTTCCGCTTCAAGCAGCTGCTGGAGCAGAACGAAGCCCGCATCTCGCAGATGATCAGCGAAGAGCACGGCAAGACCCTGGAAGACGCTGCAGGTGAACTGAAGCGTGGCATCGAGAACGTCGAGTTCGCCTGTGCCGCGCCGGAAGTGCTGAAAGGCGAGTACAGCCGCAACGTCGGCCCGAACATCGACGCCTGGTCCGACTTCCAGCCGCTGGGTGTGGTCGCTGGCATCACCCCGTTCAACTTCCCGGCCATGGTGCCGCTGTGGATGTACCCGCTGGCCATTGCCTGCGGTAACGCCTTCATCCTCAAACCGTCCGAGCGTGACCCGAGCTCGACCCTGTTCATCGCTCAGCTGCTGCTGGAGGCTGGCCTGCCGAAGGGCATCCTCAACGTGGTGCATGGTGACAAGGAAGCGGTGGATGCACTGATCGAAGCGCCGGAAGTGAAAGCACTGAGCTTCGTCGGTTCGACACCGATTGCCGAATATATCTATGCCGAAGGCACCAAGCGCGGCAAGCGCGTACAGGCCCTGGGTGGTGCGAAGAACCACGCGGTGCTGATGCCTGATGCCGACCTGGACAACGCGGTCAGCGCGCTGATGGGTGCTGCCTACGGTTCGTGCGGCGAGCGTTGCATGGCCATCTCGGTGGCGGTGTGCGTGGGTGACCAGGTTGCCGATGCACTGATCGCCAAGCTGGAGCCGCAGATCAAGGCGCTGAAGATTGGTGCCGGCACTTCCTGCGGCCTGGACATGGGCCCACTGGTGACTGCTGCTGCGCGTGACAAGGTTGTCGGTTACATCGACGACGGCGTTGCCGCTGGCGCCAAGCTGGTGGTGGATGGCCGTGGCTTGCGTGTGGCGGGTAATGAAGATGGCTACTTTGTTGGTGGCACGCTGTTCGACAACGTGACCCCGCAAATGCGCATCTATAAAGAAGAGATCTTTGGCCCGGTGCTTTGCGTGGTGCGCGTGCACAGCCTGGAGCAGGCCATGCAGCTGATCAACGATCACGAATATGGCAACGGCACCTGCATCTTCACTCGTGACGGTGAAGCGGCGCGCCTGTTCTGCGACGAGATTGAAGTGGGCATGGTCGGTGTCAACGTACCGCTGCCGGTGCCGGTTGCCTACCACAGCTTCGGTGGCTGGAAGCGTTCGCTGTTCGGTGACCTGCATGCCTATGGCCCGGATGGTGTGCGCTTTTATACCCGGCGCAAGGCGATCACCCAGCGTTGGCCGCAGCGTGCCAGCCATGAGGCGTCGCAGTTTGCGTTCCCTAGTTTGTAAGGGGTGATGGAGAAGCGGGGAGGCCGGTAGGCCTCCCCGCTTTGTTTTTAGGGTGGTGCTGGCGAGCACCTGGTGGCCCTGACGCGGTCTTTTCCTCCTATATTTCAATTTCTTGAAATTAAAGGTTGACGGCCTTTCGAATCCCCTTATAATGCGCCCCACTTCCAGCGACATCGGAACGACAAACTCCTTGAGATTCAACGAGTTAGGTTGTTAAGAGATAACTGGAAGGGCTTCGATCAGATGATCGATGGCGGTTGAGATGAAGGTTGACAGCGGTTTTAAACGCTGTATTATTCGCCTCCCGCTACGAGAGATCGCAGCGAGTCAAGTGTTTGAAGCTAAACGAGTTTCTCGCAAAAAA